>JACQJM010000041.1 GCA_016205045.1 Elusimicrobiota bacterium
CACTTTGGCCGCTAAACATCATTGGGCTGGCTGTGCGGTAAAGTGAGGGAGGGGGCAACCCCACCACCTATCTGTATCTACTTCTGAGCGTAACATCATGGTAGGTGGTGGGGCTGCTTCCAGCCCTGTTTATCTTCAGGTAATCTTGTGGCTTATTTGCTTAGGTTCTATGGCCTCCGATTCAGAAAAAATTAGGAAGTGGTTAAAAAAGAAGGGCCTTACCTATGAGAAATTTGCATATCAGGTGGGTATTTCTTGGAGTACCGTGGCGCGTTGGGCAGGGGGAAAGGTGAAGCCAGACCCTATCTACCTGGAACACGTCAAAAGAAATTATCCTGACTTTCCTTTATGAGGTATTCCGTAGCCTTGGCGAAGGATACCCAAAAAATACGCACTTTAAAAATATAGGACCAAAAGGACTATAAACAGGGTCCCATTGGGCCTAATTTCATTGTTCCCCAAAGGCCTCGTTTCTCTGGGTCGAATGCCTAATAAATTTTGGGCCCATTTGCCCTGGGGGGGCCTGGAGTCCGGTTGTATAATGGCTGTGTAGGCAAGGTAGAAAGTTTTTCTCTTTATGACCACAGCCAAATTCTTATCCAGCCCGCTTTCTCTATTTTTAGTCCTTGCTTCTTCTGGGTGGGACTGCTGTACGGTATCAGCCCAACAGATTCCACATTCGGCCAAGGCTAAAGTCCTTTCTTCTCCTCAAAATAAGAAGTTACCTCCTCCTTGCGTCGCAAAAACTAATTCCCTCAACGATCCAAACCCTGTTCAGGCATTGCCTCCTTGTCCAAAAACAAAAAAGTTAAGGGGGGAATCTGATGCTTTAGAGAGGCTTAAGAGAGGACCTGAGTTGGCGGAACCTACGGCAGAAGAGGTAAAAATCTTAGAACAATCTTCCCATTATTTTGATCAATCTCCCAAAGAGAAACTGACTGCAGTGGATGTCTCTGTCTCCCGCTATGCTTTTGGAGGAAATTCTGGAGGGTGGTTCGGCCAGAATCAGGTTCCCTATGCGCACCATAAATTTAAAGTACTCCAACTAAAAGACGGGCATTTTGATGTTTATTTCTATCCTGAGGAAGAACAGGCTGCCTACGGAGCGGCTAGAATGGCGGAAAAACATTTTGACCGACTAAGCCGGATCTTTGATTACGAATGGAAAGAGAGGCGTCCGGCTATATTTTATGCAGGCCATTTTCAATTTCAGCAGAACACTATTGGTGGAGATCCAGGGGAGGGTACTGGAGGATTCACAGAACCATTTAAGGAAAGGATGGTCCTTCCCCTGACTGGTTCCAACGCAAACGACGATCATGTCATCGCTCACGAGATGGTTCATGTTTTCCAGTATGATATCTGGCACCGGGGCATATTGGGGAATTTAACTCTGGACCAGTTGGTAATACCTGCTCCTTTGTGGTTTATCGAGGGAATGGCCGAAGCTCTCTCCGTTAAGTCCATTGATCCCACCACCGCGATGTGGTTGCGCGAATCAGCCCAGAAAGGGGAAATACCTTCTTTCAGGAGACTCAATCGGATGGAAGGATATGCGATTTATCGCTATGGGCAGGCTTTTCTGCGTTGGTTTGCGGATCAGTACGGAGATGAGATGTTGGCCAGGATTTACAAGATCACTGCTCGACACGGCAATTTAAGTCCCCAAGAAACTGCAACAGCACAGGGAGCTCGCAGCTGGTTTGAGAAAGCTTTTGTCATCTGTCTGGGGGAAAATAAAAGTTTAGATAAACTTTGGCAGGAGTGGGTTCTGGATGTTCGCAAGCAGTATCTTCCCGAGATATCCCAACGCCAAACGGATTGGAAGATGGGCCGCCCTCTCACTAATGCCTTGGAGGATGGATCCTTGAGCAATCTGACTCCAGCCCTATCTCCAGATGGCAAGCAGCTCGCCTATATTTCTGTGGGTAGGGACCTGACCCCGGGTATTTATGTTGCTTCCGCGGAGGATTTATCCCAAGATTCTAATAATACAGTGGCTAAGATTGTTCGATTAATTTCTTCCGATATTTCCGAAAAATTTGAGTCTTTAAGACCTGCACAGGCGGCACTCTCGTGGTCTCCGCAAGGTGATGAGATCGCATTCGTTGCCCTGTCGCGAGGCCAGTTCGTCATTTATAGGATGAATGTTCAGAAGCGGAAGGTCACGGGAGCCATACGAGGATTGGGTTTGGATGAGATTTATGCCCCCTCCTGGTCTCCCAACCGCCAGACATTTGTTTTTTCGGGACTAAAAGGAGGCATCAGCAATCTCTATAGTGTGGGCGTGGACGGGAGAGGGTTAAAGGCACTTACCTACGATCGTTATAGTGATCACCAACCTGTTTTTTCTCCCGATGGGGAGAAAATCGCTTTTTCCACTGATCGAGGCCCCGAGACAGATTTTAAAAATCTGACAATCGGTCCTTTGCGCATCGCTGTTTTAAGTCCGAGTACTAATGAGATTACACTCTTGCCGGATCAGGAAGGTAATAACACCAATCCTCAGTGGTCTCCCAATGGGGAGGAGATTGCTTATATTTCGGATAGAACCGGGATTTCCAATGTATTCAAGTACAATTTCAAAACAGGGGTGACTTCCCAGATCACCAATGTTTTGACAGGTGTGGCCTCGTGGGGAAAACAAGCACCGGCATTATCCTGGTCCTCAAAATCGGGTCGTATGGCTGTGGTGATTTTTGGAAGGGATGGGAAGAAGGAAATAGGGACACTGGACATTTTCGCGATTGACGACCCAGACCGGATGGCCCAACCCATTCCCACGGCGGCTGTGATCCCACCCATGGCGCCTGGAGAAACTCGAGTCATCACCAATCCCAACGGGTCTTCTGGGGTGTTGAGCATGCACCCGGATCCCATCCCCTCCTTGACCAGCAAGGTAGAACCCGACGAGGCAGTAATGCCTGAAGGTGCTTCCGTGAATCGGTATAAACCTAAGTTGAAGATGGATATTACTTATAAGGCACTTGGTTATGACTCCAACTCGCGCTTCTACCAACAGGTAATGGTGGGACTTTCGGATATGCTGGGCTACCACAATTTGTTCATTGTATCGGATGGAAGAGCCAGCGATTTAAGAAATACCTATCTAGTGGTCAACTACCAAAACAACGAACACCGAACTGCTTGGGGAGCTACCCTCTTCCAAGTAGGACGCATTTTCGCAAACAGTTTTGATGGACCTATAGGACCTGAAATTAGGGATGTTGTTTATAGAGGAGTTGAGGGTTTTGTCAATTATCCTTTAAGCCGGTTTAAGAGAGTCCAAATGGCAGCCGAAGGAGTCCAAGTCTCCTCAGAGTATCTGGTGCAAAACCCAAATGGCAGTCTTTCTATTAGACATACAAAACCTCGATATTACTTTTTACCTTCCGGAGCCTATGTGTATGATAATGCTCGAGGAAATCTTTTAGGAGCCCATGCGGGGACGCGTTATCAGCTGGAAGTCGGCCAGGCCCTCGGCGATCTTGAGTTCACTCGAGTAAGCGCGGATTTCCGTCGCTACACTCCTCTCACCCAAGATTTTGTGTTAGCGTTTAGAGCGGTGGGAGCGGCCATAGAAGGAAGAGACCCTCAACTCATGTTTATTGGAGGACCCCATACTCTGCCAGGGTATGATTATGGCACTGTGTTTGGGAGTCGGGTGGGTTTTGTCAATGGAGAACTGCGTTTTCCTTTGATTCCTTTATTAATCATGCAAGTACCTATGAGGATGGTCACGGGTATCAGGGGAGTCGCTTCGGCCAATTTTGGCTACTCCGGGGGGGCCATTCCTCAACGGTATCAACAAGCCGCTCTCGAGGCCGGTGATTTTGTCCACTATGGACAGAAATTAGGATCGGTAAGCGTGGGCATGAGGTTTCCCGTGCCTGGTTTGGGAGTTTTAGCCGGTATCGATTGGGCCTGGACCAGAAATTTTATGTTGAAGGATGATAAATCTCAAAGGAAAATTCAGTTTTCCTTATTTCCTATCTGGTGAGGCTAAAAGGAGATCATATGAAAGTTATGTTTCAGAAAGTTTTAGGACTGGTTCTGCTGGGATTGATATTGAATGGGATCACCTCCTTTGCTTTTTCACAGGGGTCCAAACGTCCCAAGTTTAGCTTCAATGCCTTAAGTGCTCCAGAAAAAGATGGCTCCACTACCGCACGCATTTTAATAGAGATCCCCCTGCAAAATCTGAATTTTCGCAAACAACCCGATGATTCTTTTTCGGCTAAATTCTCTGTAAGGATCAAACTGGGGGAGAAAACAGTGTCTTTTACACCGGAGGTGAAGGTGGATAATTTCCGGGAAACTCAGGAGAATTTATTTGTTTTCAGCAGGTATGTCATGGAGAATGTCTCTCCCGGGCTGTCTTCTCTTTCCATCCGAGTAGAAGATCTAGATTCTCACGCCACGTTTGAAATGCAAGGCACCATGGAGGTGCACGGGTACTCTAAGGATAAGGTGGGCTTAAGTACATTGGAACTCCTGGATGATATAGCCTCTCCTAAAATTCCGAATTTAAGCGGAGTCTATTTGGTGAAAGGAAATATAAAGGGGGCGGAGCTCAAAAATCTTCCCTACAAGTTTACACTCTATAATCCCACGGGAGCGGATTCAGTGGATGTCACCGCGGTGCTTTTGAACTCAGCCAAGGGAGATACTTTACGGGTAAACCGTACTTCTGTGGCTCTGAGGGATAGTCTGGCGGAGTACATCCACCAGTTTAAGGATGTGGTTGGAGACAAGAACATGCCGCCCGGTCAGTATGAGATTCGTGTCCAATCGGTTCCTAAAGGAAGGCCTCTGGCGGAAGCAGTCTCTGTGATGCGTCCCATCTCTGTGGATTGGGAGGGAGTGCCTCCCAATCTAGATTTGGGACTAGCCATGAAACAGATTAAATGGTTGGAGGAGTATCCTGAAGTTTTTTTAGCCCAGGTAGGATTGGGACGAGATAAGGAGATGGCTAAAAATATCAGTGAAAAACTCAAGCGTATCCGGAACATCACTCGCGGCAAAAAAAATAAAAATGATCCCCCCAAAAAGCAGGAACAGTTAGAGGAATTTAGAAAATTCATGGTTGAAGCAAATCCTGATCTGTTAAATCTTTATTTTGGACGGGTAACGCAGGTTGAGAAGGGAAGCCTGCGGGTGGATAACTGTCTCTTAAAATTCAGTTATGGGAAAACGCCCGGCTGGGAAACCGATCAAGGTAGGGTGTGGATTGTCTTAGGACCTCCATCGGGTTGTAGATCTCACGAGCCTAACTTGACTATTCAAATGCCTGGTTTAGACCACCGCTTTCCGGGTCGCAGAGGTGTCGGACCGGACACTAAATATTATGAGTCCTGGTTCTATGAAAGACATCCCTATTCCAAACGACAGTACGATGTTCTTTTTTATGCCACCTCCGAGGTGGCGCAGTACCAGCTTTATTGGGAGGGAAGTTTTTCACAAAACTGGGCTTATGGAAATTAAGTGATTAGAAAAATCCAGGCTGTTTTTCTATCTATTTTTGTTTTACAGACCGCTCCGGGACTATCCGTTCGTGAAGTTTGGGCTCAACGTAAGGTGGCGCGCGCCAAGGTTTCCATTCCTGCGAGTGGAGTCCCCCTGATTTCTGTCGATGCCGTTGGGATCAGGCCTGTCGTCACCAATTCCTTAGAGAGAGTTCCAAACCATTCTGCAATGCCTCAATCCCGGGCACTCATTCCGGGGATGGCTCGTCCCGCCCATTTTAGCCGCCAACGCCCTGCCGTTTTCAAGCCTCGGCTTTCTTCCCCATCGTTAACCGTTCCTATCCTTGTTGAATCTTCTTCCGTGAATGTGGAAGGGGTGAACCGGCGTTTGGCGGAGATTTTTGATCGAACAGAAAGAAGGCGACCTGGGATAGAATCTGTTGCGGCAGTTTCTGCCGGCACGGGGAATCCTGCGGGCGCGCAGGCATCAGGTGTGTCCGCTCTTCCACGCTCCACCTCAAGATTTTCATCCTCACTGCGTCGGCTCGTTTCGGGAGTCGCCTTATTGGGAACGTTGGTGGGAGGGACTCTTTCAGCTTTGCCTTCACCTGCCTCGGCCGAAAATAAAGTCCAGTACGAGCGCTACCGGTTCCAAATCTTAAATCTCAAGGACGAAAAGGGAAACATCATCGGCCATTTTGATGTCTACTACCACCAGGGTGAGGAGGAGGCGGCTCGGGAGGCCCTCCGATTGGCTGAGAAGGCTTATTCCATTTATAGATCGGTGCTCAACTTTGATTTTAAAAATAGATTGCCCATCATCATCTATTCTTCCCGGAGAGGATTTGAGCAGACCAACACCACGCTTGATTCGGATATGGGTGGGACGCGGGCTTTCACCGAATTCTTCAAACATCGGAACGTTCTTTATTTTACGGGGGATAGGCGGGAGTTTGCGCACGTGTTGGTGCATGAGATGGGCCATCAGTTTCAGATGCAGATGGATGTCCATGGCAGCTACAAGGAAGGAGGGTGGAGGATGTATATGCTTCCCATGTGGGTTGTGGAGGGGATGGCGGAGTATCTTGCCATCCGGGAGATCGACGTCCACACCGCCATGTACTTAAGAGATGCGGTGATTGATGGAAGAATTCCCTCTCCCTTGGACATGAACACTCCCGGCACTGGGGAATACCGTTTCTATCGGTTTGGCCAAGCTCTTTGGCATTACATCGCACGAGAGTTTGGGGATGAGAAAGTGGGTGAAATTTTCCTAAAAGCGATGAAATATACCCATATAGAAAACAAGGGTTATGAGGATATGCCGGTAATGATACCGGGAGTGGATAGGGCACTGCGTGAGGCGATAGGGCTCAATTTCCAGCAGTTGTGGGAGAGGTGGTCTCGGGATATGCGTCGGGAGTACTATCCCGATTATGTGGAGCATAAACAGGGAGAACCGGAGGAGGTGGGCCGTATGATCACGCTGGCCCGTAAAGATGGCTCTCTAGTCAACTTTTCTCCCGCCCTCTCCCCGGATGGCCAAAAAGTGGCTTATATATCGGTGAGGAGTAATTTTGCTTTCAGCATTTACGTGGCTTCCGCCAAGTCAGGGGTTGTTCTCTCCAAACTTCTGGATTCCGGTTATTCCGAAAGATTCCAAGATTTAAGAATTCAGAACGCTTCTCTGGAGTGGTCTCCGGATGGCAAGCGCATCGCGTTTGTGTCGGATTCCAACGGCCGGTCCACCCTTTATGTCATGGAAGTGGCCAATAAAAAAGTGGTCCACAAACATATTTTTGACGTGGACATGGTGGAAAACCCCACCTGGTCTCCGGATGGAAAGCAGATCGCTTTTTCGGGACTCAAAGGAGGGAGGACTAATTTGTATATCGCTCAGGTGGACAGCGGCAGGGTTCGCCAGTTGACGAATGACGCTTACCACGATACCCAGCCGGCTTGGTCTCCGGATGGAAAACGGATTGCCTTTTCCACGGACCGAGGCCCGGATACCGATTTGGAAAATCTTGAGTTTGGAGAGTTGAAACTGGCCCTGTATGATCTGCAGGCGAACCGGATTTCTGTTTTGCCCGATCAGGAGGGAAAAAGCATCAATCCTCAGTGGTCTCCGGATGGAGAGTGGCTGGCTTTTGTCTCGGATCGTACCGGCATTTCCAATCTTCATGCTGTTCATCTGGAATCGGGAGAGGCGCGCCAACTGACGGATGTGTTGACGGCCGTGGGGGGATTGGGAGATCGCAGCCCCGGCTTCTCCTGGGCCCGCTTCGCCGATCGAGCCGTCATCTCCATCTATAGGCATGGGACGACCAATGTGGTGACTTTGGATGATCCCTTATCTGCAGAGCGACGCGGGGTGGTTAGTGTCTCTTTGCCTGCTGGGGGCTCGTCAGGTGATTCGGTTGTTTCAACACCTGCCGAATCATCCCCTAAGGAAACAACGGAGAGCGGGATGGTGGGCCCTATACAACCGGAAGGAGTTTATCTCATTGTTCCTCCGCAAAACCAGATGGCCTACACCGACAGCGTCCATCGCCCTCTACCTCAAGATACTCTCCAGGCGGATGTGCTTTCCGATTCTCTTCGCTTTGTCTCTTCTCGGTATAAGGCCCGATTCAGCCCGGATGTCGTGGGCTATTATGATGCGGCGGTGTTTTCGATATCGGACATGTTGGGGGAGCATAACTTTTCTCTCATCGCGACCCCTTCGGGGTTGAGGGGAGGAAGATTTTTTTCGTCCTACACCAATCGAGTGAACAGGCTGAATTGGGGAGTGAATGCGTTTCAGCTCAACTCGTACCGGTTCAACCGTTTTGAAGGTCCTTGGGCGGCCTACAGATACAGTTGGCAGACCTACCAGGGAATACAGGGAAGATTAAAATATCCCTTCAGTCACTTCCGTCGCGTGCAGGCGGATGTGGATTTTGTGCGCACCACGGGATTTCCGGAGGTGGGAGTGGATTCTGCGGGCAGGGTTTTTTCCGCGAAACCTCCTCATCATAGTTATTTTGTGTCTCCAGGATTGGCGTATGTGGAAAACAACCTGACGGCCGGCCCTCCTTATGGGTATCCTGTGCGGGGAACTTTGATTGTTTTGGAAGCGCGGCAGGCTTTGGGGGATAGACAGTTTTCGGAGTTTACGGCAGAAGCCAGACAGTATAAGAGTTTGGGCTGGAATACGAGCGTGGCCCTTCGGGCCGCGTTGGGAACATTTCAAGGAAGAGACCGTCTGGTATACCGAATAGGAGGCCCTTATTCCATCCGAGGGTATCGTCAGGGCAGTGTCATTGGCAACACGATTGGATTTGCCAATGCGGAACTGAGGTTTCCGCTCCCTATCCCCATGATGGTTCAGGGGGTTCTTTTTAGTGATGTAGGATATGCTTCCTCTCCTTCTGGAATCAAGGTCGATCTAGATACGCGTTATCCCTCATACTTTAATACGGATAGGACGGTGGGTTCTTATGGAGGTGAAGTTCGTTTTGTTTTTGGACTTATTTGGGGGATTACAAGATACAGAACATTTGATGGAGAGACGGGATGGCAATTTTCTATTTTTCCTGGATATTGAGAATGGTTAAACTTTTTCTTATTTTTTTGTATTGTGCGGCGTTGGGTGCATCCGCTTGGGCGGGGATTCCTTTAATCCACAAAAAGGAAAAAACCGCTCCTTTCGATCCATTGTGGCAAAACTCTCCCAGTCGGTTGCCTAAAAGAAAAATCCCTTCCTTCACAAAGCAGATACTGGTGGAGCCTCAGGATGGTGGTTTGGGGAGTCTTCGATTTGTTCTGGATATCCCCTACTCTAATTTGAATTTCCGAAAAGGAGACTCGGGTTATCAGGCAGAGTACGTAGTGGAGGTGGAAGTTACTAAGCTTAAAGAAGAGCCGAAACCTTCTTCAAACAAAGATAAAAAAGAGAAGAAAAAGAAGGAAAAAGAGGAAGAAGTTTGGGAAAAACCATGGGTGATGGCGGATCGTTGGACGGAGCAGGTCGCCATCCCTGATTTTTACGCCAGTTTTACTCGAGGGTTGGTATCGCGGACGGTGCGTCGGTTTAAGAAGGATATTCCGGCCGGCCGGTATCTTGTCTCACTAGAGGCGTATGATATGGCCTATGAGCATGCCCCGGGTTTCCGCGCTGTGTCCCGTTCATTTGTGGTGGTGCCTGACTTTAACGTGAAAGCTGGAGTGAGCAGTCTCCTCGTTTTGAACCATCATGACGAGTCTACACGCCGGATCGACCCTAATCTCAGCGGAAATCTATCCCAGTCTCGTCAAGGGAGTCAGGATCTGGGATATTGGTTTAAGATGAGAAATCCCCGAGGGGGTTTGGTTCAGGTAGAGAGTTGTCTCGTTCGTTATCATAAGGACTGCGAAGAAGTTGTCAGGCGCCAGACCGACTTTTATGTCACTCAGGCCGGCAAAGTCACGGAACACGTGCAGAGGTTCTCAGGTGTCATGGGAGCGCCGGCATGGGGGGGGACAGATCCTGGGAGATACCGCTTGGAAGTAAGCGTCAAGCCTTACATCGCCGATTCAGTTCCTTCTATCCCTTTAGCTCGCTACATTTCTGGACAGGGAGCCGATTCTAAAATGGATTTGGTTATTTCACCCCAGATGGTTTGGGAAGACATGGTCCCACCCCCTGTGGATTCCTTAAGGGATGAGTCGGTTTCGCCAGCAGGTGGTGGGATGCTTACCAACGAGGCGGCTGGACAACTGGAGCATCTTAGAAAGTACGCGAACCATTTTGGGGCTCAAGGGCTTGTGGAAATCGATGTGGCTGGCGAAATCAAGGATGATTATGAGCAGGTTTTTGGTTGGGGCAAGAATGAGCATAAAATCTCGGGAGTGATGTATTGGCCCAGGACGGACACCTATCATGAAAAAAAATTAGATCGTCAAAAGGAAGAACTCAAGGCTTTCTTTGAGAAATGGCATAGGAAGGCTCCCTACTTTTTAAAGACCTATTTTGAGAGAGTGGCGGCCGCTAACGCCAGTTTTTCGGATGGGGAGATTCCAGGATGGAGAACGGACCGAGGAAAGGTGTGGATTGTGCTGGGACCTCCGGATGAGGTGCAGAGAAATCCCGTGGGACCCGATTCCGCTTTTGCTAAACCATTTACCCACCGCCGATTTTTGTACATCATCCCTCTTCCGGCTCATCAAATTCCGCTGCATGAAGTCTGGGTGTACAATAGGCATCCCGTGACTCAAAAGAGAGAGTTGATCGGGTTCTTTGATCATGAGAATTTGGGCGCGGAAGAAAAAAAGAAAAAGGGCACATTTATTTTGATGTCCGGAGAGAAATATCCTTGGCCTCTGCCTTTGAATCGTAGTCAGGGGTATTGGGAAGGAGAAGGACATCCCATTTATGATTAGAGCTCATCCAAAAACCTACTTTCGGGCTGCAATTCCAGCTTTTGGCCTACGCTATCGCGGTCTTCGGCTTACATACCTCGATTCGGTATGCTCGCCTCAGCCCGCTTCGGCTCGGCGCAAAGTCTGGAATTTCGCTACCGAGATCGGTTTCCGGATGAGCTCTGGAATTATTTTTGGGATTCTTGTTTTTGTTGCGGGGAGCGGGGTTTCCCAAGAAGTTTCCTTGGAGAAAGCTTCTTCTGAAGCTCAAAAAGATTTTGAGATGTCCATGCGCGTGTTGGGACCCAGCGGCAAAAAGGGGTCGGGACCGGAGAGGACTCCTTTTAACTTGACGGCTGTCCCCATAGGGTTTGCCAA
>JACQJM010000042.1 GCA_016205045.1 Elusimicrobiota bacterium
GAACTAACCTGAATTCTTCAGTTGAACTGAAGAATTCACCCCGCGGGCCTCACTTTGCCGCGAAGCTAGATCATGGATGTTTAGCGGCCAAAGTGAGAGGTCGCCCCTCACTTGCCAGACATCTGCTTCTACAATATCCATCCTGGCAAGTGAGGCCGCTTTGCGGCGAAATCCCCAGGTCCAACTGGGGATTTCGGGCTAATCCATTTGATAATATTGAGCTGGATGAGAAAAACACCCATACAGCAATCTCTCACACAATCACCAAGCCAGCTCCCGAATAGATCGCTTCAAAATTTTAATAAAGGAATCGACAGCCTGGGGCAATGGCCGGTTACGACGTTTAAAAAAATAAATCTGCCTGCCTAATTTCGGCCCCTTTAACCGAACCACTTCTCCCTTCTGCCACTCCTGCCTCACTACGAAATCAGGCAAGACTGCCGCCGCTATCCCATCCAATACATACCGTCTGTGGGTTTCTAAAAACTCTCCTTCATACTGAATGTTCCGAGGGCATTTTTGATCCGGAAATCCATCCAAGCTCTGCTGCGTGGGGTCCGCCTGGAAATAGCGGGGGGCAATAAAGGGCAGTCGTAGCACCTCTTCGAATGTTTTAGGAGACTTCCCTTTGGGTAAAAGGGATTTCGCCGCATAAATATGAGAGCTCATTCCTCCCAAGAACTCGATTTCCAGAGCGGGATCTGAGATATCCGCAAAATAGTACAACCCGAAATCGATCAGATCCTTCTTGATGGCCCCGCTCATCTGGCGCGGCTCCAACTCATGAATCCCGAAACGTGTTTGAGGGTACACTTTTCTAAAGGCAAGCAAGGCGGGAGAGAGCAAGTAATTGGAGATCATCTCCCGACTCCCAATCCTGAGCATGGCCGGCCCACCCCGGCCATGCCCCTCAAAATCCATCCGCACATTTTCAATAATATCGTAAATCTCCTGAACCTTGGCCTTGAGGTACTCCCCCTCCGAGGTCAGTTCCACGTGACGCCGGCTGCGGGCCAACAGCTTTCTCTTAAGAGAAGCCTCCAAGAGCCCTATGCTTTTGCTCATGGCGGGGGTGGAGAGGTAAAGATTGCGAGCCGCGCGAGTGAAACTCTTTTCCCGCGCCACCTCCAAGAAATATCTTAACTGATATAGATCCATAATCAAGTAGTAGGTAGAAGGTAGTAAGTAGTAGGAACATAGTTTACTATAAGTTAATAATCTATTCAATATTAGTTTCTTTACTTTAACTAAGGCCGGGGCTATAATTTTTCCATTGCCGGTTAAGAATCAGGAGGATTTATGTCCACATTCGAGTCATTCAAAAATACAATCGAGAAAGATTTCTTTAAACACCCGGTGGTAACTTCCAATCCTTATACCCAATGGTTCAAACAGGGTTGGACCGACACCGAACAGCTAGTGGATCTCATCACTCAATTTTCTGTCTTCTCGAACCATTTTTTAGTGGTACAGGTAAAACGCATGGTGAACGCGTCCACGGAAGAAGGCGAGCGCAGCGCCCGCTACATCCTAATGAATGAATGCGGCGTGTCCATCGATTCCCGCACGGGGTCCACGGAAGGTCGAGTTTTTTCCACTTCCAACGCGCACCTCAATTGGCTCAGAGAAATCGGTGCCCTTTTAGGTCTGGGGCCCATGGACCTGGGGCAATGGGAGAAAGGCTCGGAATCCACCCACCGCTTCCTGCAAGGGTTAGACCGTACCTATGGAAACCACGATGGGCAGATCGGGGCTGGAGCCAGCTTTGCCATAGAGACCTGGGCGGCATCCGGGATCGGCCATGGACCAGAAGCCGAATCCAAGAATTTTTGGAAGGAGTTGATTGTGGGGATCGAGGGGTACAACCGGAACCACCGGCTCCCCCTGGGACTGGAACCCCTGCCCCTAGGATTCTTTCAGTACCACTTTGAGATAGAGTCCGGCCATGGGGCCAATGTCTGGCATGAACTGGAAGAGACGTTTCACCAACCAGGGTTCGATCCCAAAAAATTCTTGCGCGGAGGCCGAGAGGCTTTAGACGCCATCCACACGTTTTGGATCGGCCTGGATCAAACCCGCAAAAGCCTAGAGAGAACCGAGGTAAGAGAGAAGGACTGCCTGGCGGCCATCAACGTGGCGCAGTGGGGGATGTAACCAGCTCCTGCATGCGCCTGCGATCAGGCTTGAAGGCTACGCTCCACATGTATTCCGCCTGCTCTCTGAGAAGGGCTAAGTAAACATCCCTCAGCCACAGCGTATTCTCAAAATTGTTGTCGTAAGCGTTTTTGCTGACATTGGTGGATCCGCTCTCCCCGAACAGCCCCTCCGACTCAGACTTAAAGTCTGCCATGGCTTCTTTGTTGTGATTTTTTTCGCTTCTTTCATGAGGGCCCCCCTTCCAAGGAGTTTCATTAGGTCCACTGATCAGCTTGACCTCTCCTCCATTATCCATGATGCCCAACAAGGCTGCCGTGGAAGCGCGATTATGACTTTGGCCATAATCGGCCAAAACTCTCAATCGTTTGCCCCGCTTGAGAAGTTCTAAAAAGCCCTGCTGCAGAGGTGGGGGAGGATAAAAACCAAATATACTCATAAAGAATTCGTCCGTGGTGAGCTCCAGCATTTTAAGCAACCAATCCAGAGTGTCTCCCTTGGGGGAGAAGGAGGCGCGCGGGAATTTAGTTCCATGGAACAGAACGCTGGGATTCTCATCTCGAGGGGTGGTTCCAGGAACTATTTTCGGGTTTTCCGGCTTCAAATCTTCCCGGTAGGGACGGGCCAGAGAAAGCATCCACTTAAAATAGGTCTCATAGAGCACTATGGTGACAGGGTCCTCCACGAACATCACATTCTCCCAATGATTTTTCTGAGAAGTGATGGTGTAATTGAAAGAACCTGTTTGAAGTATTTTTCGGATAGTACCCGCGACGTCTTTTCTTAAATTCCATATTCTAAACTTATTATGATTGATCCCTATGCTTCCCAAACCCTTAAGCACATAGAGTTCCAGGTTGGGGCCGACATTATCTATTAAGGCCTGAATCTGTGGGCTACGGGGCTTCATATCCTCTCCCCTACCCATGCGGTCCGGAAAAACGTTGCTATAATCCGCGACGACAATATACCGATCACCTCTTTTTACCCCTTCCAAAATAGAGGCGACGTCTTCCTCCAGATTTTCCTCGTATAATGCGACAATCGTTGCCTCGCTCATCCGGTTGCCTTCCGCCAAAAGCTTAGGAATATCCGTTTGAGTGGGAAAAGCCACGCGCGGCAGATCCACATTGCCGAATTTGATGAGCTCTGCCTGGGTAGGGACATAGACTGCGGGGGCAGAGGGAGGTTGGACAAGGCGCGATTTTTCCTGAGTCTCCGGCGTCGCGGGAGCCGCGCCACCCTCTTCTCCCACCACTTCAGGCGCAGAAACAGAAGGTGATTTAGCGGGCCCAGACTCCTCTTCTGCCCATGGAGAGATCCACACCTTAGGCGCTCTCTCGAACTGCATCTCACTCATCTGTTGAGCGGTTTCGTCTCCCATTCTTAAAAGCACTAACTTCTCATTCAAGTCCAGAAGTTCTTGGCGCGCCTTTTGTGCGTTTTCCCTGACCTCCGGAATATCCCCATAAATTCCCAACTCCACCAGCGAGGAAAAAAGTTCCACTATGGGGCCCAACTCATAGATTCTACCCTTCAGGCCTTGGACATCTTCCAAGGAAACAGAAGGCCTCTCTAGATACGCCTTAGACAACTTGCGTGCGGCGCTTTCTATTTTAGAAGAAGCCTTTTTCCCGGTCGACTCTAAATCTTTCACCATGCGCTCAAATAATTTTTCCTGTTCGGCGATGGTAGGTAAATCCCCTATCTTGGTCATGGCATTGCGCAGACGTTTGCCGGCCGGAGTCTGATCCGCGGCCTGAATAAGAGGACTCACCACCGACAGTCGAGACTCCGTGCTCATGGAATTGATCAGATTCAACACCATTCTCCATTTGGGATTGGTTTCTAAAATACGGGCACCTTCTTTTGTCGCCGCCCAAGGCCTGAACACATCAAAAGCGGCCACCCAGCCATTGGCCCTGACCGGGTTCGGACTAAAGAGGGGAACTGAAAATATGGGATGGGGTGTTCCACCTGTTCCAGAGTTTTGGACTCCGGCCGCCATGCTGGTAAGGCTTAAGGAGGATGAAAAAAGAACTAAAGCAATAAGTGTGGAGAGAATTTTTTGAGATAGTTTTTTCATGAATTGTTTTACCCCTCTGGGATTAAAGAGTGCGGATTTGAAGCCTGTTCATTGTATGAAGAATGCAGTAAATTCCTAGGGGCCATTTGGGGTAAATGGGAAACAAAAAAAGACCTAGGGAAACCTGGGTCCCTAGGTCCTTTTCTAATTAGAACTATTTGGCTTGTTGAACTTGCCCCGCGACCGGGCACATTCGGCCCGCACATTTGCCGGCGTGGTACAATCCAAACCCCGCTCCCGTCAGAATGAGAGCGATCAATCCTCCCAGCAGGGCTTTCTTTCCACAACACCTCGAACCGCCGCCGCAACAACAACAGCCTTTTCCTTCTCCCTCCGTTCCTTTCTTTTCTTCCATTATCGTTCTCCTTAGTACTGTATGAATTCAGTCCTGTTAGGTTCATTCATAGAGAAAAGAGGAAAGAAGCTCCCGCTCCCGCTTTCGGGAAACGGGAGCTTCTAGCTCGGTTTAGCAACCTTAACAACCACAGGGCGTTTTAGGTCCCATTGTATAATCACCTCCGCTAGCGGTTAACGCCGAATGCCCCCCCGACTTTATAACTTACCAACCAATTGGTTAATAAATGAAGCAAAAAATTATCTTTTAGGCTCGGAACCCTTTTAAGTAGGAGCCCACCATTTTTTTCGTGTTGTGTATTGGGTTAAGCTGTTTATTCGCCTTGCAGAAAAGGAAAGCCCCCTCAAATGAAGCCAAAATCCCCTCGGCGGCCTCTCGAGGCTCGAATCCTTTCTTAAAATAGCCCTTCATCTGCCATCGTTCCAGATAATCAGCCACCTGTTGGGTCCAAAAGTGAAAATATTCCGAAATTTTCTTCCTCAATTTCTCATTTTGATCGCTGAGCTCCTGGGCGAAGTTACCGATGAAACATCCTCGGCAACACCCGTTTTTCTGCATGCGAGAAGCTGCATCCACGAACATCTCTTCTAGGGTCTTGATGGGATCCTTCTCATGGGAGAACCGAGACATCACCATTTCCTTTTGTCCATTCACACCGTGGCTCAGCACCGCCAGCCCCAAAGCTTCTTTGGTGGGGTAGTAGTGAAATAAATTTGCTTTTTTGACCCCGGCCGCGGAAGCCACATCGTCCATGCTCACTCCTTTAAAACCATTTTTGTAAAAAAGCTCATAGGCGGACTTAAGAATTCGTTCACGCATGTGGGCATTAGGTCTTCGGCTCATGACTTATGACTCTAACAACCTAAAATAGTTATACCAACCAGATGGTCAGTATTATACCACGAAGTCTTTTTTCTGTCAAGTCCCCTCAATATTTCACTAGAACTTCCTTAGACTTCACACTCTCTCTTTTCGACCTCACTTTCCACAAACAGGGCTAGACTAGTCGAGGCGGACTCCGCAAAGCAGGGCTGTGTCGCAGGGGCGCGGTTAGCCTCGGGTCGCCCCGAGACGCAGAGCGCACCGCAGATGGCGCCGCGTCCCTGCGGTCGGAACCACCTCGGAATCTGGTCTAGCCTATTGAGCAGTGAGGTCGTCCTCCCTCCCGCCCATCTTGACAGACTCCTTTCCACTTACTATCCTGGGAAACACATGTTCTTCAAGCATGTCCCCAAGCACTGGCTGACCCTCTGGGCCTTCTTCTTTTTGTGCGGGCTATTAGGCAGCTTGAGCCTTTCCGTGCTAGCCGACTCTCCTGGTTCCCCCTCCGTCACCCCCGTTTCAACCCAGATCCAACAAGAAATGCTCCAACGCAGGGCCGCAACCGAAGGAAGTACTCTGCTCCATCGATCCATCTCCTTCTTGGGGTTATTCGCTTTCATAGGAATCTGTTACGCCATGTCTCGAGACCGCAAACGCATCAACTGGCGCTTGGTCGCCTGGGGGATGGGACTCCAACTTCTGTTTGGGGTGCTGGTCCTCAAAACAGCTCCGGGGCTTTGGGTTTTCGACAAACTCAACGATGGGACCTTAGCGCTTCTAAATTTTACGCAACAGGGGACTAGATTTCTGTTCAGTTCCTTCAGCACGGGCCAGATAGAGCCTCCCCTGGTCAATTTTACATTCCATGTGCTTCCCACCATCATCTTCTTTTCTTCTTTAATGACGGTCCTCTATTACCTGGGAGTCATGCAGTGGGTTGTGTATGGATTCGCAGTCGTGATGCAAAAAACCATGAAAACCTCGGGAGCCGAAACACTTTCCACCGCCGCCAACATTTTTGTGGGACAGACCGAGGCCCCGCTGGTCATCAAGCCTTATGTTAAAGAGATGACCAAGAGCGAACTGATGGCGGTCATGGTGGGGGGATTCGCCAACACCGCCGGGGGAGTACTCGCCGCTTATGTCGGCATGCTCTACCAGTATTTTCCCGATATCGCAGGCCACTTAATTGCCCAGTCCGTGATGTCGGCCCCGGCCGCCTTGGTTTGCGCCAAAATTGTTTATCCTGAGGACGGCTCCCCCGAAACGGGGGGCTCCCGAGTTAAAATCGAACATGAAAAAATAGACGCCAACGTGGTGGATGCCGCGGCACGAGGAGCTTCCGAGGGTCTCACCCTCGCCTTCAATGTGGCGGCCATGCTTCTGGCCTTCATTGCTTTGATCTCCATGGTCAATGCCATGCTACAATGGATTGCCGGGATGGTGGGGATTCAGGGATTATCCCTAGAGCATATTCTGGGAACTCTCTCTTGGCCAATCGCTTGGATCATGGGAGTTCCCACTCAAGACTGTTTGACGGTGGGCAAACTGATTGGAGTAAAAACAGTGGTCAATGAGTTCGTCGCTTATTTGAACCTGGCCAATATCTTAAAATCAGGACAGCCACTCTCCTTTCGCTCCATTATCATTGCCTCTTACGCTCTTTCCGGGTTCGCTAATTTCTCTTCCATCGCCATTCAGATCGGGGGCATCTCAGGGATCGCCCCCACCCGACGCCATGATCTTGCTAAACTGGGTCTCATGGCCATGGTGGTGGGCTCTATTGCCACCTTCATGACCGCCACCATCGCCGGCATTCTGGTTCCTTAAAACCTCGGCCCATCGGGAACGTTGATGAACCGTGATATAGGACTGATCTTTTTTGCCAAGATCGTCCGAACGTTTTGTTACGGAGCTTTGGGCCTCTTCATTCCCCTCTATTTAACCCAGTTGGGCTTCGATGAAAAAAAGCTTGGCCTTGCCCTTACCCTCATCCTTCTCGCCAACGCTTTTTGGACATTTTTTGTCCGTTACCCTGCCGAAAAATACGGCCCTCGACTCGCGCTTGTCTTCTTGTCCTTATTGATCCCCTGTTCTTCCGTAC
>JACQJM010000043.1 GCA_016205045.1 Elusimicrobiota bacterium
CAAGTGGCCTGAGGGTACAGTTTTTTAAGGGCCTGAAGAACTTTTTTGATTTGATTTTTACGATCCACGGGAATTATTTATGAATGGGATAAAAATAAATTCCCATAAAAACGGGATTATCCACAAAACCTTGAAGAGTCTCCGACATCGCTATCAACCCGCTGGGATGGACGGTGTAAATCTGGGGCACTTCCTGGAAAGCTAATTCCTGAATCTTGAAGTAGATGTTTTGCCGTTTTAAAGGCTCCACTTCTCGTACGGCCGCCTCCACCAAACGATTCATCTCTTGGTCATGATATCCCTGAGCGATAGCATATCTCCCTTGACTGTGGAAAAATGGAAAAGCAAAGTTGTGCGGATCGGGATAATCCGCAAACCAACCCCGCGACCACATGGGCATCATCTTTTTTTGAGTTTTATCCAGAAAGGAGGCCCATTCCACGCCCCGCACATCTATCTTAAATTTAGGATTTAATCCCTCCACCCCTTTCTTAAGCACGCGGCATGCCAACTCCCTCAACTCTCCCCCCGTATTGTAAGTGAGCGTAAACTGAAATCCCTTTTGCCAGACTTGGCCTCCCCACGCCTTTTGAAAATACTCCTTGGCTTTTTGAGGGTCATAGGCGTGAAACTCTTGAGCAGGATAATACCCGGGCAAACCCGGCGGGATGGAACCCTTGGCCCTCTGCGCTTTTCCGCCAAAGGCATCGTTCAGAAATCGGTCGTAATCAAAAGCATAGGCAAAACCCTTGCGTAGGTCCCGGTCTTTAAAAAAATCGGATGAAACGCCATCTCCATCCAGCTTGCCGGAACCTATATCCGGATTGGCCTGGGGATTGATGTCGAAGGTAAAAAACAGAACGGGATCGGTCATGAGCCGTGGAAGATCCTCTAAAAACCGCACCCCCTTCATTTCCCTCACCTGTTTGGCCAAAGAACGCGGCACATCGATGATATCCGCTCCCCCTCCTTGGAGCAGCAATCGCCGAGTCGAAAATTCCGGCACGGAGTTCATCACAATCCTTTTGAAGAAGGGCGGCTTTCTCCAGTAGCGATCATGACTCAAAAGAAAAAGACTCTTAGTCGCTCGATCCCACCGCTCCAACATAAAGGGTCCGGTCCCGTTCATGTAATTGAAAAAATAAGAGTCCTCTTTGTTGGGGTTATTGTATTTCTGCCAGGTGGACTCTTTCCCATCCCAATCCCCATGAGCCACCGCCCAGGGCTTGGAAACCACATAGGACCAGCGGGCCATGATGGAAAGAAACGGAGCAAAAGGCCTCTTAAGCCTAATCACCACCTTATCTCCCTTCACCCTAACCGCTTTGGAAATCTCCTTAAAATCCAGCTGAATTTTTCCCTGCCCGTCACGCGTGCTCCCCACTCCCATGATAGGCTCCAAAAGAAGGGAAGAAGGTCCCCCCGCATGATCTTGCAGCATGAACCTTAAGATGCTGTAACGAACATCCTCGGGCACCATCTCGCTCCCATCCTGAAAGCGGACCCCTCGACGGATAGGGAATGTGTATTTTAGACCATCTTTAGAAATAAGCCCGTTGTCGAGGCTGGGCACGTGTGTCGCCAAAAGAGGCTCATACACTTCCAAAGAACTTCCCTGGAACCCGATGAGGGTTTCATAGATGTTCAGGATTAATCCTTGGCTCACCGCATCGTAAGGATAGGCAGGGTCTAGGCTTTCTACCTCTCCCACGTGAGCGTAATTAAGAACGTCGTTATTTTGCTCCGCAGAGACTCGCGATACGCAATAAGCGATTAGCGATACGTTTAAGATGCAAAACAAAATATATTTTATTCTCTCACGGATTGCGGATTGCGGATTGCGGATTGCGCCCCTAAAAAAATGTCCCAAAATACAGTGTTCTCCTCTCCAAAATATCTCCTGACTGCAACTGATCAAAAGGTTTTTTAAATTTTTGCTCTGCGGAGATTTCACGAACCTGATTCAGTTCCCCACTGGCTTCAATGATCCGGCCTTTGCCCGAATAGATCATGACATGATTAATTTTGTTAGGAGAATTTTTTTCGGAAAGAAAGAGAAGATCGCCGTCTTTCAACTCTTCCCGTTTCAAGTGGCGGGACTTACGGTACTGGTCCTGGGCGTTGCGAGGCACATCCACCCCAATCACTCGATAGGCGAGACTTACCAACCCAGAACAGTCGACCCCACCCAAACCTGGATCTTCCGCGGCGGTTCTCCCCCCCCAAAAGTAAGCATCGCCCAAGAAAAGACGAGCCATTTCCAGAACCAAATCCCTTTTCACAAACTCAGGTTCTTTTTTGAATTCCAGGAGGCTCTGGCTAGAAATAAGGCCTTCTCTAGATCCAGGCAAAAAAACTCGGCTCTCTCCTTGGCGTTCCTCCATCACATGAAGCCGAGTGCCCACAGAAAGTTTCCACACTTCTTCTTTGGGGGAACCCTTCTCCTTGATTTGGAGTAACGCCGACTTTTCCCGCACCACCGCATTGGTAGCCGGCATTTGGCCCTGAAACACAAGGTCCTGCAAACGAACCCACCCAGGATAGGGACGCCACCCCGTGTGTTTTTCCCAGTTTTCCTGCTCCATCGCTTGCACCTCTGCCCAATCCTTCCAGATGCGGAAAACCCTCACCTTTTCTCCCAACAAAATCTGGCTCTCCTGCAAGGAATCTCTGGAAGAATTTTTGCTGGAGAGGGGCTTAGGATCCCGACGCAAATGGGTAAAAGGTACCGCCACCACCATCCTTTTGGGCCAGACCGCACTGATGCGATAAGCCACCCCTGCTTTGTTTCTGAGCCAGGCACGCTCGAACTCCTCACGCTTGTAAACCCGACGCACTTCCGAAACCTTGGGGGCCGCTGGATCGTTGACAATAACATCTCCATTGGCTTCGAATCCTCTCACCACCAGGAGATGGCCCCTAGTTCTGCGAATAGGAGCCCCCGACAGCTCTCCCGGTTCAAAAGACAAACTGATCACAGTAGGACGCCCCGACCTCACCTCCGATTCCAACTCTTCCAAGGAGTTGAATCGAACCACATAGGCCTCAAAACCGAGGGCTCCGGCGTAAGCCGTATTAAAAAACCAATTCCCATAAATTTTTTCAGCACGGTCATAAACTCCACGTGTCGCCTTCATGGTGCTTATCTTTTCTTTCCAATAGGTCAAAACCATTCCCAAAGAAGTAGGACTGCAGATGTCGTGCTTGTATTTGGGTTGTTCACTCATCTGAGATCGCAAGGGCACCTTTAAATCCCGAGGCTGGGGATTAGGGACTGCCTGCCCGTGTGCCGCGGTCCCCGAACCACTAACCCCCAACCCCTGTTTTTGTGATCGATCCGTATAGGTTACAGCGACCAACCGAAGCACGGGGGATTTGGTTCCCTGGGTTCTCTCCAGGGTCACACGGTAGCGAAAAGCATCGGCTGGTTCCTTGAGCTTCAAGGTATCTATATCTACCTTGGCTTTGGCATCTTCTTGCCCGGGGAAGCTTTCTCCTCCCTGAGAGCTGAAGCGTCCCATGCGGTACCAAGGACTCCAAGTACCCGTAGAGAACCGAACCTGAATCTCTAGGGCAAAAGCCGTCCCGGGGGGCAGATCGGCATTCCCGGAAGCGATCAGTTCGTGAAATGGATACAGAGCTTCCACAGGATTGGACTCAATCCATCCTGTTTTTTTCGTCGCCAACGTAAAAAGACCTCGGGAAAAATCTGGAAGACGGATATCCTGAAGCTTTGCGGAAGTAAATTCGGCTGGAGAGGCGTGAACCACCGTATGGGAAGGACGCAGAGGAAAATTCCGAGACATTTCTTCTGCCCCATGAACCACACTGGAGATTGCTAAAGAAACAACCATCAAAAAGTTCAAACCTTTAGAAACTCCTACTTTAATTCGGCTTCTCTAAGATTCATGCCATCGGGGCACCCGGACTTGAACCGGGAGCCTCTTGCTCCCAAAGCAAGCGCTCTGCCAATTGAGCTATGCCCCGAGAGCATGAATCCTTCGAGCCGGGCACCTCCCCCTACAACCATCCCAGTGAGGGGGTACACCGCACCCCCTCCTACCCAAAGCAAGCGCTCCCTGTCCGCCTCTGGAGGATGCCAATTGTCCGCCGGAGGCGGATCCGCCTCCGGCGGAAGCTATGCCCCGAGTTCGACCGCTTTACTCTAATCTTTCCTACACTTTTTAGGGCTTGGGGTTTTAAATCACCTTCCGGCACCATCTTTCAACACAGAGCAATCTTTCCAAATTCTTTCCACTCCGGAGTCCAAAAGGACAATGCCTGACCGCAAGTGAGTCCTCCAGCTTTGGAGAAATGGGTATTTCTCCTGGCTTTCCACTCCTGGATTGTAACACATAGATGATTCCATGTTCTAGGTCCATATGCTCCCATCGCAGACTCAGATCGTCCCTGAGCTCCGCGAGGGGGCTGCGTAGGGTGTTGGAGGGAGGGATGGATTATGATAAGAAGAAGTATTTGGAATTGTTGGAGAAGTGCGTGGATGAGATTGGAGAGGGATTATGAAAGGCTCAATAATGAATACTCAATTAGGCTGTCGAGAAGCGTTGATCCCAGAGACGGTGACGGGGCGAGCTTGGAGGATGACTATCTGACCATCCTCAATGGCAAACTCGATGTCGAGCGGGTATCCGAAATAGTCTTCAAGGGCTGTACCGATAAGAGTCAATTGTCTCACTTGGGTTGGGGTCAAGGTTCGGCGTTTCCGCTCCTTAGGTGGCACGGGCCGTACCTCAGTGCCGACTCCTTCTATCTTGCGGACCACTTTTACCTTTTTATTTCCGAGTACAGGAGGAGCGATTTCCTCTCCCTCACGATTGGCTAAGTATTGATCTGCCTGGACAAGGCCGGAGACAATTCCTTCTCCCAGACCGAAAGCGGCATTGATGACAATATCCCTGCGTCCCGTCACCGGATTTATGGTAAACATTACACCGGCGGCTTCCGCGTTGGCCATCTTTTGGATGGTGACCGCAGGACGCAGTTCGATGGATCGTATGCCTTGTTGCCAGCGATATTGGATGCCCCGCGGCAGCCAGAAAGAGGCCCAGTTTTCTACGACCTTTTCCAGGATGTTGTCCAAATCCACATAAAGATAAGTTTCTGCCGCTCCGGCGAAGGCCGCTTCTTGACGATCTTCCTGAACGGCCGAAGATCGCACCGCAAATAAGGCTCCTTCCAGTCTGCGACCTTTTAAACTATCCAGAATTTCCCTGCCCAAGCCCTGTTCGCTATCCAGCCTGGCAGATCTAATCAAGTCCTGGATGCGAGCTGATCTATCCCGTATCCACTCCAGAGTTTCCTGTCTGTTTAAATCAGCGTGAGAAAGATATTCATCCATTTCTTGAGCTTCCCTCATCACCTGATCTTCTAAACCACTTTCACTCAGAAATCGAAGATAAGCTTCGGTGGTCAAGGCGACTCCCTGAGGAACATATCCTCCTTCTCTCAAGACCACCTGCATGATCTCACCCAACTTGGCGGATTTTCCACCCACCAAATCAGAAAAATCGTCATCCACGTTTTCCAGGGGAATGACCGATGGTCGCTCACGCAGGATTCTCTCCTTCTTCTCTGTGGCGAGCTCGTTGGCTTTGGCCTGCATTAACGCCAGGTCCTGTTCCAGATGAGTGGCGCTAAGATGCCGTATGATAGAACGGAGACCCGGCAGGTCGGCGGTTTGAAGATCATGAATCCGTTGAGTCCACGATTGAACGGCCGTTTCTATAGCTTCGGCGGCACGTCTTTTAACTGTTTGGGAAAGGCTTTGCCATTCTTCAAGGGTGGCCTCTAATACCTGGAGCGGTGAGCGGTCAATTTGTAGAGCCTCTGACAAAGCGGTAAGTTCAGATAATTGAGTTTTTAACTTGACGATATCACTTTCGGATACATCCTGATCCGGTTCGATTTCTTGCTCGATCTGAGCGAGACGCGTCCTTAAAAGTTCCTTTCCGTAAGATTGTAACTCGCGGCGCAATTCCTGGTTTACACTCAAAGCAGCCGCAACGATTTCATCCCGATAGTTGGCAAGGATTGGATTCCACAAAGCCTCTTCAAGGACAAACCTGGCGGCAATAAACTGGGGAGGACCCCTCAGATGACCAAGCCAAGCAGCTATCGTAGCGGCCATGCCCCTTTCTCCGCGAAATTCCCTCAGTGTTCGATAAATTTCTTCAATAGTCTGATTGAAATGGCTGTCTGAGATATTTCCTTGTGCCTCCAAATTAAATGATGTTACGAGACCACGCCGGCCATCCACTCGGATAATGTCACCTTCCTTAATCTGCAAGCGTTTTCGCTGTACCTCTCGCACAAGCCACAAATCGCCAGGCCCTTGAACAGCTTCTCCGGGGTGCTCGACCTCAATTTCAAGCACCGACTGCCCACCTAAGCTGGCCCAATGGGCGTCGTTCAGAATCACGGCCGGGAGGCCTAGTTCCCTTGTGGTGATCGCCGCATGACTGAGAAGTCCACCCCCCGTCGTCACTACGGCGGCTGATTGACGCATGTACTCTAAATCATCAGGTGTGGTATACGGTGCTATAAATACTCCACCCTTCTTGATGCCGCCCTCTTTACGAAAAACAGCTCGGCCAGTGACAAAAGAGCCGGGTCCCGAAGAAGCGGCCAGTCCTTGGGCTGTTGTTCCTGATTCTGCCGGGAGGGGAGCCAGGGAGCTCAGACGATGCCATTTCCTTCTTTGAATTCGGCTAGACAGGGTGCCCAAAGAGGACTCGATCCCCCTGCGTCTGAGAATTTCAACCAATGCGTCTGCATCGAGATTTTGCAAGGCTTGGCCATCCCAGTGATAGGCAGTAGCATAAGCGACGGTTTGCGTCTGGGGGTCGAGTAATGTATAGGCCACAACACCATCTTTATCTCCCCAGAACCATTGTGCCCTTTCCGCTCTTAAACGTCCTATCCCGCCTATAGTTTCAATATTCACCCCATTCATCTCTGATGCAGACAAGGCCGCCGCCATAGAAATGGGGGCTTCATGGTCGCCACTGATCGCTTGGGCCAACCTTTCTATGGGTCTGTAATCAGTCTGTTGAGGGATGCCGGAGGAATCTAGAACCAGTTCTCCGCGGGCTAATGCCAAGCGCACAGGCAGAGTAAATTGCTCATCGATAACTTCTTGGCCGAAAGGCAACCCTTTGGGGATTTCCGGTAAACCCAAACGGTGGAGCTCGCGGTTTAAGGTATCCCGATATCCAACGCGTGATTTTTCGACATCCAAGTATTTTACGTAAGAATCATGAAGGGCATTGGAGTGCGTGCTGTTCACATGAACAAAAAATGGAACCTTGCCCTGAGCGATATGGGTAGCGGCCATGGCCCGGGCGACTTCCCTTGCTCTATCGAATCCTTCGTCTATTTCGATTCTTTGAAGGGCCCAGTCCAGGTTGCCTGTTTGAGTCAGCGCGCTGAGAAACCGTGGTAGGGCCTTTTCCAGTTGAGACCTGGACAGAAGTCCATGGTCCTTATCCCAAGAGGAGTTTAGAAACTGGTTGCCTTGGGTCTCCACGGGGGCGCCCAAAAGCTTAAGGACCTCGGCGACATATACGAGCCGCAGCTGGTTGCCGTTATCGTGGCCCCCTTCACTGTAGCGGACTTGAAGGAGACCGCCTTCATCAGGCTCGGCGAGTTTGATGTGAACCTCCACGGAGTGCTGACCAAGTTTAGCGTGATACCATAGTTGATCGTCTTTAAGAATGGCCCTTCCTGAAGGGATATTGCGGGTGGCCAGCAGTCTCAGTAATGGATTCGCAAGTCTTCCCTTCTCCACCAGGCGTTCGGTGCTTAAGTTCGTAAAAGAGATGCCCCGACCTCCTATCTGCATCGATCCATCAGCCTTTGCAGTACCGGTTACTCTTGTTAGGGCGGTAAAGCTTTTCTGGTGGATATAATTGATCAAAGTATGGAGGTTGCGTATCCCTGAAAGTGAATTTTGATTTGGTTCAAGTTCTGTAACCCTCCGCGCTACCTCTTTGGGTAGGGGAGCGCGATCCTGCAAACCCGACCAGAGGAATTCAAGCTCCTTGCTTATTTCATTGAATTTGGATTCGAGCTTTTCATTCTTTTCACCTGCAATGAGTTGGTAAGAGGCCACCATACGAGCGGCATGTTCCAGGAGTACCTTGGCGGTTGCTTTATCCATGGAACCTGCGCTTCTGGCCATTATTTCCAAGGCCTGGAAATTAGTGTCGATCAATTTATCGAAAGCTTCAAAGGTTTTAATCAGTAGCTCCTTGTTTGGAGAAGCACCTCCCGGGTTTACCGAGGCAAAAACGGCCGGATGGTCTATTTTTTTGGCGTTGAGGTCAAAGATGGTATAAGGCATATGGTAACCCCCCTCCATGAAATCGGAGTAGCCTGGGGTCATCAATACCTTCATCTTGATAGATTTGAGATTCTCAAACGTTGAGACGAACTGCCGGTATTCCTCAGGGCTTAAGCTTTGGTTAAGCTCCCTCAGGTAGTCCATGAGGTCTGCCAAGGAGACAGGGTCAGCCAAGGGTGAGGAAGTAAAATTCTGGGCCTTCATTTCTTGCAAGTCCGGGATGAGTTGCGTCAATTCCCCCACGACCTGTTCGGGATACAGCAGGGATAGGAGTTCTGAGGCGGACAACCAGTTCTGGAGGATTTCTACCAAATGTTTCCTTTTCTGCTGGTCACTTGTGTTTTTAAAGATCTCCACTAAACCATCCCTCACAAACGCTGGAGGTGACTTCATGTTAAGAAATAATTTTCCGGACCTGAGCCACCCAAATTCTGGATTACCTTCCTTAAAGGTGTCCAACAAAGCCTGATGTACAAATTCGGGTAGAGTTCCTGGCATTCTGAGCAAACCATAGCTGCACTTACCTATAAATTCATCTGGACTCCGCAGCGCTTGAGTTAATAGTGGGAAGATGGACGGGATTAAATCTTTATGTTTTTGGAGAGCGCCATAAGCGGTCATGCGCACATATTCGTCACTATTCCACAAAGCCTTCGCGAGAATCTCATATTGCTCTTGGGAGGGAGAAGAGGATTTGGCGAGCGCATTAATCGCAGCATGGCGCACATCTTCTTCCGGATCCCTTAGGGCTTCGGACAGGTATCCCAGAAGAGGTTCGGTCAAGGAAGGAAGTTGTGCGAAAGCATCGGCCGCATACTGACGAATGGTGGCGTCGTGATATTTAAGGGCGGAAAGTAACTCATTTTGCGCTTCTTGGGACAAGGTTACGCCCTGTCCACTTAGAATGAAGGTGGCTCCCAAGCGAACTTCAGGATCCTCATCTTTTGAGGCTTCCTGCACCTGGTTAAGGACGTGGGCACCCAGGGGTCTTATTGCTATTCCATGGCCACCTTCTGGATGAAAAAGAGCATCTAACTGATAGCCACCAAATGTTTTGTTGGATGAGTTCCTCTGGATCGCTTGGACAACGCTACGACGTACGGTGACATCCGGATCCTTTAATAAATCCCCCAAAACTATCAGCGCGGAATCAGAAACTTCGTTGGTTGTGGCCAGAGCTTTGACGGCATTGCGGCGCACGTAAGCAGCGGGATGAGAAAAAGCTTCCACGATCCCATCCTCTATCTTCTTTCCATCTGAGAGAGGAATTTTGTCGCGGGCGGCCAGGTTCCTTGCGGCGGCTTCTGATAAATTTTGATCAGGATGTTTTAGGGCCCAGACCGAAACTTCTCGGTAGTCGAGATCAGCCAGAGAAAACAACGAAAGAAGTTCTTTGAGAATTGGGTCGGGCAAGATTTTTTGGCCGATCAGCACTTTAAACACTGTTCCTCGATATTTATAGTCCTTCTTGTCTTTTAATATTTCCACCAAACCATCCACAGCAAATGCTGGCAATGAATCATCCTGCTCAAGAACATGAAGGATGCCAGTCTTGGTAGATTCATCTGCTTGTTCCCAATACGCGATTAAGTCTCGTACCGCTGCCAAGGTCAGGTCCCTCACCTTAGTTTTAAAAAATGGATAAGCATCATGGAGAAGGCCCAAAGAGGCCTGAACCCGGACAGCTAGATCCTTATCCTCCAGAGCCTTATATAAAGCCTCTTTGACTGGGTGTTCTTTATTATCTTGATGGGCGAGAACTATTGATGCATGTCTTCGGACCACTACATCCTGATCTTGCAGCGCGATTAGCAGGAGGGAAATGATGTTCTGGGGTAGGTGCCGATTCCTCGCAAGCGCCATTATGGCGTTAGCATGTACATGGAGCTGGGATTCATTTTCGAGAAGGGGCACAATTTCGTCTAAAGAAATAGGTCCGTAACGGCTGAGGATGTCGCTTCCTAAGTTGGCTATCTCGGGATAGGGAGACTTCAGGGCTTTTACGCAGGACGCCCTTATTGCCTTGTCGAGGTTGTCCATGGTACCGGATTGGAGTGGGAATGAGAATTTGATGGCATACATAGGTGTGACTGAGAATTTTTTTGCTAACCATTTGGCGGCCAGAGGACCCCAAACCGGGACCTCGTGTCTGACGAGCCATCCCATCGACGCGCCGAGTTTGGCCGGACCCAGCCACCAATACTTGGTCGAGAAGAAAGAATGTATCTCGGTGGGAATATCTAAAACAAATACAATAAATAGGAATAGATTGGAAAGCCAGAAAATCGCCCCCAAGAACTT
This sequence comes from Elusimicrobiota bacterium, assembly GCA_016205045.1. Taxonomy (GTDB): domain Bacteria; phylum Elusimicrobiota; class Elusimicrobia; order JACQJN01; family JACQJN01; genus JACQJM01. The sequence goes on from JACQJM010000043.1 coordinate 10,664, forward strand.
ATAATAGAGATTATACTTGCTGGTAATCTTGCCATGAGGTCCGAAAGGACCAATAACCGGAGGAACCATGCTTGTGCCGGACATGGGCAAACCAATCCCATATGTTAATGCCAGTTCCGCAACATGGGAGGTTGCAGGTGGACCCGGTTTGGGATCGCCCCGCGATTTGCCAAAAAATGCCTTAATGGCGTTGATAACTTTTCTGGAAGGAGGCCCATGAAGGGAGCTATAATCAAGTATTTTATGGCCAACCTCATGAGGAATGATATCCTCAAAATTCTGCTTTCCCGAGGCATAGAAATTAACTAGGGGTTTAGTAAATGAGGGTCCAGCATTCCCGGCCGAAAATATTTTAACCTCAGCACCCGACTCCACGAATTTCTTAGGTGCGTGCCCCCACGCAGGCTCTTCAAGGTAAGGTAGAGGAGGGAATTGTACTTTTGGGAACTTTTTACCTGCGAACTCCACGGTCTCAAGGTCTGGATTCACCAATTTATTATGCATCTTAGGATGAAGAGGTTCACCCTGTGTTGAATCGAAGTTCACCCCGGATTCGTCTGGGACCAGATTCGATTTATGAGCGACATCCTTTAATTGGCTAACGAAGTGAGCCTGTAAACTTGCTTGATACATCTTTACTTGATCTCTTTGGGCTTCAGGTACCGCTCCAAGGATCGCTTTTAATTGGTAGAGCTCCCACATCGTTGATGCGGCTCCAAACTGATAACTATCTGGGTCGGATGCCTGTCCTATCTTGATATCAGATTTCTTTGCGGCTGTCGCCATGATCTTGTCAACCTTTCGAAATACAGATTTCGCATAGGCCCCAACTGCATCTTGAATTAGCTTGGCCTGAACTTTGACCGGCTTGCCTTTCACCTCTGATGGAAAGAGGTTTGTTTTTCCCATCACAGCAAAGAAAGATTCAGGTATGGAGGGGTTGGACAAATCAAGCTTTAATAGTTGTAAGAAGTTGGGTCCTTGAGCGTGAGTGACATCCATAACGAAAGATGCCCAGAATGACGAGGGCATTTGAGCCCCTTGACCTGTTGGGGATAAATTTTGGCCTTGGAGAGATTGAGCTAGAATCTCGTAAGGGGTAGAACCAGGGCCTATTAAAATCAGGCAGTTGATAAGGAAAATAGCTAAGAGCTTTTGAACTAGGCTGGTGGGCGAGATAGGAGGACTTTTTGGAGGGAGGCCCATGGCAAACCCCAATTAGCCTGCACTGTACGCAGGCGCGCGTTCTAACTTTAAGTATAGCTGGACCGCTTGAAATGTCAATATGGCGAGTCAAGATCAGGGAAGTCGATAAATCGGGCAACCCGATCAGTTTACTGACGGCTGGGGACCCCCTCTGGGGGACCGCCGGCACCCGGAGCTCGTCGCGCCTCTCTGGGGCTCCAATCGTCCCTGAGCTCCGCGAGGGGGCTGCGTAGGGTGTTGGAGGGAGGGAGTGAATATGATGCGGGGAAGTATGGGGAGCTTTTAGGAAAGGCGGCAGATGAAATTTTATTGGGACTTTAATACTCGCTCAAGCATTCGAGAGGAAATCAATCAAACGCGAGGCCATCGTGTGGGTAGAACATTTAGGCAGGCGCAAGACAACAATTCCTGTGTGTTTGGAAGGTGGAAAGAGGATGGGGTTTCCAAATTGTTTAAAATTGGATGAAACAATGTGTCTTTTTTCAGATTGAGCCCTATTGTAAACTTCCTCATCCGATAGCCCCGATCCGCCGATTTCTCTTATGTCAACAGCATCCAGACCCTTTTGTCGCAGAGTTTCAGAAATCCAATCGGGGAGGTTCTCATCCAAAAGGAGTCTAAGCATTGAGCACGGTTTAGGAAACGGAGATTATTTCCTCTTGAACCGCCAGGGATGCATACTGCAAGGCTTCCTGGATTCCAGCTTTGGTTATTTGTGGGTAGGCTTTCAAAATGTCATCAAAGGTATCCCCGGCAGCTATGTGATCAAGAATTAGATGAATGGGAACGCGGGTTCCCTTAATGCAGAGCTCTCCGCCACATATTTTTGGATCTGATACAATCCATGTCCACTGTAATGTCGTGGTGCCCATGCCGATTTTTCGGTGGAGCAATTCCTGCAGTCTGGGTTTTGAAAAAAGGCACAATGCTCTTATCCGAGGATTTGGGAGGCAGTATTTCTGTTGAATCCTCTCTCAAATTCAAGTAATATTTAATTGTGGCTGTTTCACGTGAAGTCCGCCCTGAGTTCTCCTGGCGGAAACTGCTAGAAAAACCCGAATTTCACCTCGCCGCCTTAGTGATCGTCGGCGTGGCGATGCACCTCAACCAACCCTGGTTGGGAGGCTTGGCGGGCTGGGATGACGCTTGGTATGCCTCGGGAGCCATTGGCATGATTGATGCCCGAAGTCTACTGACCCCCATCCATAACGGATACCCCACATTCTTTACAGCTCCCCCCCTGTCTTTTTGGCTTCTAGCGCTGTCCTTTCTCATTTTTGGTCCCACCACTTTTGCGGCTAAATTCGCAGGGGGGATTTCCACCCTCCTGGCGGTCTTGGTTATTTTCTTTGTGACGCGCAAATTATTTCGTTCCACTCCTCTGGCGGCCATGGCGGCCATGGCCTTCAACATGGATCCCTTTATCCTCAAATACGGTCATCACGCCTTGGCCCACACCGCCTGGGCGGGAACGGTAGCCTTGGCCTTGGGCGCCTTGTATGCAGCACGGAAAAGACCCCTCTTCTATCTGGCCTTTGCGCTTCTCTCTGCCGCTTCCATTTTATTTAAATCCGTCCTGGGTGTTTTCCCTTTGATGATCGGAGGGATATGGTTCCTCTGGGACGGGGCAAGCACAAAGGAGTGGCTGCGCTTTACGGGAGCGGCGCTGTTGGCTCTTTTGCTGGGGGGCTCATGGTTTATCGTGGAATACATCCAATTTGGAGACTATTTTCTTAAAGAACATTTAGGAGGGATGCTGTACCAATATTCGGGGGTGGAGCGAATTTCCGGAGCTCCCTTTCGTTTGTGGGAATCTGTCTTGTGGCCGATGTCTAAGGCCTCCCTGGTGGGTCTTCTGTTTTTACCCTTTGGGCTAAGGGCTCTCTGGACCCACCGCTCTTCGGAGGAACGCTTGGTGTTCGCCTGGATTCTGGTGCCCATCATTTCTATGGCAATGACCATGCATCCCGCTCCAAAATATATGGCCCCCGCTTTTGCCGGGATGGCTATCAGCACCGGGTACTTTCTCCACCGCGTATTGTCCCCGCGCGTTCAACAAAATTTTCTTGTATTCCTTTACAGTGTGGGCTTGGTCTGGGCTTTGGCAAACTTGGCACTTCCCATCCACCGGGGGCGAAATTTCTTAGCGGAAACACAGCCACTTCTTGATACTCTGCAGAAAGAGGTGCCCGTGGGAAGCCGATGGGTTTACGTGGTTGCGCCACATGTGCCCCTGGATCCGCAGTGGCCCAACCGCATGATGGCGGAGTACTCTCCTTCGGAAGGTCCCTTGATGCGCGGGGTAGTGAATCAAATCTTATTTTATACCAGACGCCACTACAAAGCCATCCACCTTCAAGACCTTAAAAATTACCATGGAGCCGAGAGCATCGTTTTCAGCGCCAACCATGATCTCCCCCCTCATTCTTCCCCTCGACTCAGACCTATCTTGAGCGGCCCAGACTGGACACTTTACCGGTTCACGTCTTTTTCGGCCAAAGCCTCTTAAAAGCTGCCCTGTTAACCCGAAAAATTCAGTGGCACCACATTTATCTTCCTAGAATCCTGAACAAAATAGTACCACTGAATTTCTCACTTGCCAGAATAGACGTCGTAGAAGCAGATGTCTGGCAAGTGAGGGGTACCCCTCACTTTGGCCGCTAAACATCTTTGGGCTAGCTATGCGGCAAAGTGAGGCCCGGGGAGGGTGAATTCTTCAGTTAAACTGAAGAATTCAGGTTAAACTTTCAAATAATCGAGAGAAGTTATGGGAAGTGATTATATCCAGGAATTTTGGGAAGAAAAGGAGGCGGAGGCGGTGGGTAGTTTTCTTTTTTAGGAAGGAGATTTTTAAGTTCCTCAATCATGCCCAAGCGGGGATTTTGCTCGGAATCTCCATCAAAATCCTCATAGACCTTGCAGTAGGCTTCATATCTTTCAAAAAGAGAACTCAAATGAGACATCTTCTCAGCAAGAACATGGGTCACCACGCTCATAGCAGGACCCTCCTCATAAGAAGCGGCCTCCATAATTTCTCTCAGCTCCATCCATGCCTGGCGATACAAAAGACTCTCAGAAGAACGCAGGTCTGCGGACAATAAAAATTTCATGAGGTAAGGATGCAACTTTTCCATCAGCCCCATCACTCGGATCATTTCAGGTCGGCGCCTCACCTGATTTTTAGCGGGATTCTCCATCTCGCTTAGGAACTGAGCCACGTCGTTTTCGGGGTCAAGGTCATGCAAACCCAGTTGATTTAAAAATTCTCTCAGCTTTAACGCGGGTGCTATCATGATAGAATTGTCGGCCACATGCAAATTTCCTTCCCCGTCAACATAACCCTGTTTCTGCGAATGAAAGCGCATATAGGCATTCAAAATAGGTCTCAATTGAATCCTTTCCAAGCGCCGAACGACAAAATCCATGTCTACCCATCCCCAAGAAGGGTCCTGGGCCGCTAGATGAACAAGCGCTTGAGCTTGGAACCAACTATTTATCTCTATTAATTTCTGCGGCAGGCTCAGTTGGAAATGGTCCGAGCGAATGAAACCAATCATTCCGCGTTGTAGTTCCTCCATGATTTTGTCGGCCACAGCGAAACGATCAGGCTTTCGTAACTGATCCGCAGATCCCAAATCCTGCCGCACTGCATCCACCATGTCCCGGCTCCCCTGGAATTCTTTTTTTAAGGCCTCTCCCTCACGCTCCACGGTGGCCATGGCTTCTTGCGCTCGTTGGGCAAGAACATCGGAATCCAGATATTTTTGAAGTGCCTCTCGATTTCCATTCTCTAGGTAGGGAGAATAATCCATTAAGAGGTCGTCCCTTTCGCCAGCCTGATCAGGGAAGGACTTTCCGGAGGCGTACAAATCAATGAGACGCCTGGCCTTGTCATTGGCATGGGCCGACACTGCTTCAAGAGTCCGAGACAGATGCGCCGCTCGCTCAAGAGGCGCCATGCTGGAAAACATTTTAAGGGTAATGTGGTTGGATTCCAGCCGTTCGACTAAAGGATGAAGAACACCCAAAAATTGAGGATGCGCCCGCATGAAGGCGCTCAGATTTTGGGAAAGTGGCATGACAGGAGCTCCGTTAGCCAAAGGTAATGTCACTTGAATCAGAGGCTTCCAGGCATCGACTGAAGAGACCGGCTGCGCCGTCAACGGCGATGCAAAAAAAATAGAAAGGACAAAAAAGAGAGTAATCGCAGGCATACGTTAATAGGGTACCAGGAATACCAAGAGGAAGGCAGGACCCAAAGTCCTAGTCTATCGACAACAAGTGGCCTAGGGGAGATTAGAACTTAGGACCTACACGAAAGGAAAAATCAGGTTAGAACCTATCTACTTAATGATACTCCCAATAACTACAAATCCTTAAAATAGTTCCGGAATTGAGCACCTGCAACGCAGATTTAAGCGCCCGTGCTTCCTCGAAAGAAGAACAAACGGCCAACTTCTCCACCGGCGCCCACTTGTCCTCCCAGTTTCCCTTCACGATCGCAAATTTCTTCTTTGTTTTAGGTAAAGATTTCATTTTAGCATCCATACCCCGAAGCATTCCTCGGCGCGACTCTTTCTACGAAATTATATCAGGTATATTTGAGATTTCAAGTGGGGGGGCATCTGAACCTTTCCCAAAATTTTAACGGAATTACTGCGCAAGCCCTACTCTCCTGTGGGTAAGCGGGTGGCTGGGGATTGCCCGAAGAAAACCGTCTCGCAGGGTCGCATTTCACTCTAGGTCGACCCGAGAGACGGAGCAGTGCCGCAGATGGCAACTGCGGTTTTCGCAGCGGCAACCCCAGACAGGTCCCGCTTACCGAAAACAGGGGTATATCGCATGGTTACGGTGAAAACTTCAAAAAAACTGGGAAAGGTCCAGGAGGGGCATGGATATGGGGATGGGATGAGAAAAGTATAGCAGATACGTGGTGGCACCGCATGTTAGGAGGGTTAGAGATTCTTCAGAAGAGCGCTCAGCTCGTCCGCTTGTACTTTTAAATTTTTAGTGGCGCGGGAAGGCTCTTGCAGGCCGAACATGACAGATTCTGCCAACAAAGATTGAATGTTTTCATCCTTGAGTTGCTCGGCGATCCATTGAAGATTGAGGCCCACCCCATCAATGGCAGCGGCGGATAAATACACAATTTCCTCCAAACGAATCCATAAAATTTCCTTGCTTATTCGATCTCGATCTGAAAAACTCTCATTTCTCTTAATATATTCCATCACGTGAGGTCGTAGATTTACAACTAGCTCCTCCATTTTTGGAAATTTCTGTCTTTCAGAATCCTTTTCGGAACCAGAGGAATCGGGATCTGAGGCATTGGCAAATCGCGTCAACTGATCCGCCCATTTCTGGGCATCCATATCCTCCGAACCAATTCGGTCCATAAATATCGAAAGTCCCACCGCAAAACGGTAGTTATCAAATCGTTGTTGGGTATTCAAGTTACTATCTTCCTTGACGTAGTTTGTATAGAGCTTAAGCAAGAACTTAAAATTTAATTGAGAGAGCCGGCGACTCACAAGTTCCAGGCTAAACCCGGATCCCTCCATGGCGGCCAAATCCAGAAGTTGCTCCACTCTCCTCCAGGACCCAATTCTCATGCTTCTCAAGCCGCGATCCTTCTCCTTTGTAAAATATTCCAAAGCTGAGGAGCGAATATGGCTCAGGTATTCATTCGCTTTTTTAAAGTGCGATCGAAATATATTGTCCCGAGGGGCATCTCCAAAAAATTCTGCCTCTACTTTCTCTCGAACTGGCCCGGAGGAATCAAGACCAAACTCTTCTCTAACCGCCTGGGCTTCCTTCTCCAACTTTTGATTCAATCCGCGTTCCCTCACCTCGCTCGCCCGTGATTCTATGATGGAGTGCGCCCGGGTAAGCATGCTTCTATTTTCATCCGTAAGGTAGGGAAACTCAAAAATTAAAATGCGGTCCGCATCCTCCGCATTCTGGATAATTCTTTGAGGGTCTTCTATGTCATGGCGGAAATCCGTCACAATTTCTTGCGCCCTTCTATTGCTTTCGGCCGCGACCATCTCAATGGCTTTTCTTAAGAGGCGTCCTTGCTTTTCAGGAGCCAACCCACAAAATTTCTCCGGGGTCAGCCGGTGATTTTCCAAAAGCTGCGATACCGGCATCAATACCCGGTGGGCGTAGAGGTTGGAAAAATCTAGCTGGCCCAAATTTTTAGCCACGGGAATCGACAGAGAATCCACCCTCGGCAAGCCTGTTTGAGCCAAGGGCAACGCTGTTTGAATCACAGGAGCCCAGCGAGGCCCCAAGGACACCGGTTGAGCCTGCGTCTCGCCTTTCCCGAACCCAAACAGAAGTAAAAAAATCAGGAAACGGATCATGGGATCGGGCTCCACCGTGACTCTTTTAAGGTGGCGTCCGCTGCGCGAATCGCTTCCTCACGTATCCTGCCCATCAACTCCTGCCTCAAAGCATCCAAATCGGTTAAGGCCTGGTAGAGGTCATATTCGGCCAGTTCCGCCGCCGATACATCAAACGGCTTTCGGGACAGGGCTTCTCGAGCCTCTTTGACTTTCCTGCAATTCTCCTCAAATCGCTCCTTCGCCTGAAAATGTTCTAAAGTCCCCTGAAAAAGATCCATATCCACTTTAATTCTCTTCTCCATAAAATCTAGTTTCTTCATAAGGAGCTGATGGTACCCAGGCAGATTATCTTCCACAGGATCACTCATTACTCCTCTTCCCCCGGGTTGAACCCTATAACGTCGATATTTTCCAAAAGGATACCATCCGTCCATCTTCAGAGCTAAACCATTGACATAATACCCCCAGGACGCATACACCGTGCCCCCGTTGCTCTTCAGCAACGTTTGCCCCACCTGTTTCATGAATCTCTCTCCAACAATCCCGTACCCGGAATAACAGGAGTGAAAGTAGATCTTTGCTCCAGGGAGAAATATCCTATCTAATCCCTCGAGAAGGAAAATATTGCCCGAATCCAAAATCCCTGCACTGGCAGAATCGCCGTGAGCTACGAAGATCATATGGCGGACGCGTATGCCTTGGTTATAGTACCTCCACAAAAGATTTTTAATATCGGAGACCCCTTCCACAGAGACCAAAACTTTATTCGGGCCAGGCTCAAAAAGGTGGTACTCCATTCTGAAGGCAATGTCTAATAGATTATCTTTCTGCCCATCCTTTTTATTGTTATACACCCACAGAGTGATCCCTTCCCGAGACCAAATCCTCTGTCGCGCTTGTTCTTCGGCCCTGCGTTGTTTAAAAAACTCCTCAGACACTTTAACCGCGTCCCGGTATGCCTCTGTCAGGCCCTGAGATTGGACCGACAGTGGCATGCTCAAAACAAAAACCACAACCACCAGCCATTTCATAGTCCTTATGAAATGAAAATGACGGATTCTCACACAAGAGTCAAAGGTCCTGGGGCCAATGGGCCCATAGGGCCTATAGGTCTAAAGGGAGGAAGAGAAGGGACTTGCTTTAATCCTGTATATTTACCGTAACCCGGGATGGCATTCGGGTTTGCAGCGAGGAGAGAAAGGAAAGAAGGGTGAAGAAAGAATCATCTAGCTTATACACCGTTTCCTGAATGCTGTTAGAAGTAATCTCTACCAGAATATAATTGAAAAATTTTTTCTCGCCCCTGGCGGGAAGGGGATAAAGAGGCGAACCGGAAGACCCGCTCAAAACGTACCGTACTCCTTTCCACTCCATAAAACCAAAATGATGAACATGCCCCATATAAACGCGATCCACTCGATGCTTCGCCATAAGCTCCACAAATTCATCGCTTCCATCCCGAAATCCCCCTCCTTTAAAACATAGAAAGCGCGTCCATTGCTTAAAAACGTCCGGTGGCTCATGCGTAAATACAATCTTTCTCTGGTCTGTTCTTAATACCTGATCGAGCCACTTCAGCTGATCTGGATTCAATTTCCCCAAAGAAGTATCCAGCACCACAAACCTCACTCCCCCGTGATCAAAAGTGTAATCAGGGTCGCCGAATACCGATCGATATAGCTTGTTATTTCCTCCCGCATGAGGAGCACTCCTCTCATGGTTTCCTATCACCGTCAAATAGGGCCAAGTCACACGATCGGATAATATCTGAAGCAGCCTTTTGTACTCCTTGAGCTTGCCCACCGTGAGTTGATCTCCCACGTGCACAGAAAAATCAAATGGGGTGTCCGATAGATTATTTTGGACTTTGTTTAAAAGTCTCTCATAAACATTGGGAGTGGGCCACAACAACCTCCCAAACCAGAACCGGGCTGGACCTGAATCCCCCAGCACCACAAACCTCAAAGGTTTGGTCAAAGATTTAGAAGCGTTCTGGATTCTCTGAATTTGGTGGGTGGTCTTCCAAGGAGCCGCCGCCAATTCCATCTCAGGAGAAAGGCGGGTGCGGCGAAAAGAAACAGGTTCAAGCAATTTATCTCGAGCTCTTTGAGCTATGTCCCAAGGCAGGGTTAATGACGGCGAAAAATCAAACACATTTCCTCAACAAAAACGATACATCGATATTACAAGTTTAGCAGGGGTTTTAACAAATTGCCAGTGGTGGAGTAAATTGTTAAAATGGAATCGTTGTAAACTTATACTTCGGCTCACTGACGTTCGCTCAGTATCAATAAAATGGACCGAACAGTGTTGGGCCCATTTTATTGATTGCCGGATGGTGAATGATCACCCGCCTCTTCGGCGGGCAGGCGGGTGGCTTCCGCTAATCCAGCGGACTCGCCGTGGAGGCGAGC
>JACQJM010000009.1 GCA_016205045.1 Elusimicrobiota bacterium
AATGTTCAAGGATTTTCCCCCGATCGCCAAGGCAAGGTAAGCTCCCGTCACACTAAAAGGCAATGCCATCAAGACGGTCACAGGATGGATAAAGCTATTGAATTGAGAGGCCAACACCATATAGGCCACAAATATTCCCAACACCAACGCAAAGATCAGGCTGCGAAAAGACTCTTTAAATGTCTGTGCGCTTCCCGACAACACGAGATGATATCCTTCGGGCAAAACTTCTTTGGTCATTTTCTGAAGAGCTTCCAGCGCCTCCCCTTGAGACTTTCCCGGGGCGATGTTGGCAAAAACTCCAATCGCCCGCTCTCGATTGCGCCGGGAGATGGTTAACAACGTCTGTTTTTGAGTGATCTGCACCACCTCCGAAAGGGGAATCACCTCGCCGCGATTGTTGCGCACCCAAATCTTGCTGATGTCTTGGGGGTTGGACCGATCTTCATTGACCAATCGGATCCGAATGTCGTAGCGCTTACCCCCCCGAGTGAACTTTCCCACCCGAATACCCCCAATCATGGTGTTGATGGCATTGCCGATGGAGGAGATGCTTACCCCCCGAGCCGCCGACTTGGTCCTATCGGGAATCACCCGCACCTCAGGCATCCCCAGTTGATAGTCCGTGTCCACATCGGTCATCAACCCGGAGGAGGACATCCTTTGCATAACGTCTTTACTCAAATCCGCCAATTTATCCCAATCCGGCCCGCGGATGGTAAACTCCACCGGAAACCCTCTCTGAGAAGTGAAGCCCGCAAGAGAAAGGTCTTGGACCACGGCTCGCATGAGCCCGGGAATGGTTTGGATCTGCTTGCGCAGGACGGGGATCAACTCTTGCTGGGACAGCCGGCGCCCCTCACGAGGAGGACGTTCTTTAGGGGGTTTTAAGGTCACAAACATTATTCCCGTGTTTACTTCTCCTCCGCCAAAACCTCCTATGGCCGCATAGTAGTTCTGCACTTCCGGCTGCTTCATCATAAGTTCCTCGGCTTGGCGAACCACCCCATCGGTAAATTCTATGGAAGAACCCAGCGGTGTCTGCAACCGCACCAAAAACATGCTTTGGTCTTGGGGAGGCACAAACTCCTTTTTGATGAAGCGAGTGATGCCGAGGGAACCGATAAAAATCACCACGGCCACCGCGATCACGGTCCAACGGCGGTCCAGACAAACTCTTAGCGTTCGCCGGTATCCCTCGGTCAGGCCAACCAGGATTCTCTCCATACGCTGACCGATCCAGGAGTTTCTTCCCGTATCCAGAAACTGAGAACAACGCATGGGAGCCAGCGTCAGCGCCTCCAAAAGAGAAAGCAGCACCGCCACCGACATGGTGACCCCAAATTGATAAAAGAATTTCCCGATAATGCCCTTCATGAACACCACCGGAATGAAAATGGCCAAAATAGACACCGAGGCTGCCATGGCGGGGAACGTGATTTCACGAGCTCCTATAAGTGCCGCCCGAACCCGATTCATTCCCTGCTCGTGGTAGCGCACGATATTTTCCAACACCATGATCGCATCATCCACCACGATTCCAATGGCCAGAGACAGCCCCAACAACGTGAATGTGTTCAGGGTGAACCCCATGAAATTTAAGATCAAAAAAGATCCGATGATGGAGGTGGGGATCGCCAGAAGCACATTGAGGGTAGAACTCCAAGAACCCAAGAAGAACCAGCACACCACGGCGGTCAATAAAGCCGAAAGGATGAGTGTGAAATTCAGCTCGTGGGTAGCCTCCTCAATAAATCGCGTGGAGTCATTGACGGCCTTGAGCGTCATCCCTTCGGGTATATTTTTCTGAATCTGCGCCAGTCTGGTTTTCACCGCCCGCGCCACCTCTACCGCATTAGAACCCCTCTGTTTTTTAATTCCCAATCCCACCGCGGGTTTGCCCCAGTTGCGAGAGATGCGCCGGACATCGTTTAAGCCATCCTCCACGGTGGCCACGTCGCCGATGCGAAAGGTGCGCCAGATAGGGGCCCCGCTCCGGCCGGCGATGATGATTTTAGAGAACTCCTCCGGCGTAGCCGCCTCTCCCATCACCCGCACATTGAGTTCTTGTTTGCCGGTGTCGATATACCCCGCGGGCGTCTCGCTGTGCTGGGTCTGGATCGCCGCGACAATGTCATCCACGGTCAGCTGCCGTTGGTTCATCTTCTCGGCATCGAGCCATACCCGAAGGCTGGGTTCGATGTAGCCTCCCAAGAAGATATCTCCCACCCCCGCCACCGAGGTGAACTGGTCCTTTAAGGTGTCGTGGGTGTACTCCATCAAATCTTTGAGGGGACGCTCTCCGGATAGGGCCAGCCACATGATGGGTTGGTCTTCGGGGTTGGTTTTGGTGACCACGGGCGGATCGATCTCTCGGGGCAGGTTTCTCTGGGCTTGAGCGATTTTGGTCTGGACTTCCTGGAGGGCCAAGTCGATGTTTCGGCTGAGCTCGAACTCAATGCTGATGTTCGCTTGACCCAAACGGGAAATCGAGGACACCTCGCGGATACCCTGAATGCTCATCACCGCATCCTCGATCACGTCCGCCACCTGGGTCTCCATCACCTCCGGGGCAGCACCCTCCAACCCCACCGATACCGTGACCACCGGAAAATCCACATCCGGCATGAGGCTGACCCCCATGCCCCTAAACCCTATCCAGCCAAACAGGATCAGCCCGACCATGAGCATCCAGGCGAAAACAGGATTTTTAATCGAAATGTCAGATAGGGTCATTGAGGTCCTCCTGCTGCCACTTCCAACTGCAACCGGGCCAAATAAGCCGCCAGTTTGGCCTGATCCAATTTAAGCCGCGTATCCTGCAGAGTACTCAAGCTTCCCAGCACATCCAAGTTGGTCACCAGACCCAAACGATAATCTTCCGCCTGAGCCTTGGCGTTGGCCTCTGCCAAGTTCAAGGCCTTCTCCAAGGCTTTAACAATGGAAAGAGAGGATTCCAAGTCGCTGTAGGCCGAGCGCACTTCCAGCTCTGCGCGACGCTCCGCCAAAGAGAGAGCTTCCTGAGCCGAGCGCTCCCCCGCCTCAGCCCCCCTCACTTCGGCCCGAACAGACCCACCCCAGTAAAGAGGCATCTGAGCCGACACGGTCGCATCCCATTTTATGCTCTCCTGGAATCCGGCGGGTCTTTTGAGGTAATAATTGCCATCCAAGGCAATGCTGGGCCACCACTGCCGCTTCTGAATACGGGTAAGCAAACCCGAAGAGGCGAGTTCTTTTCGTTTAGACTCCACATCCGGCCTTTGGTGAGCTCGCTCCAAAAAAGAGGATAGATTCTCTACCGAAGGAATCGCTACCTCTTGAGGGACAAGATTTTCCTGAACTCCCGTCAAAAATTGAAGCATGGCCTGGAATATTTTTTCTCGCCCGCGAGATTCCTCCAACTGGGCCTCTGTCTGAGCCCATTGTGATTCCACCGCCAGCACCTCGCTCTTACGGGATCGCCCCAACCGCTCTCTGGAGTTGAGCTCGCGGATCCGGTTTTGAGTGATTTTTACCTGAGCCTCCCGGGTGGCTATCTCTTGATGGATGCCCAAAAGATCCAAATAAGAACGAGCCACATCCTGATACAAAAGCTGTTCGGCCCGCGCCAAGGAAAGTTCCGCGGATTCTCTCTGGGCTCTGGCTCCCTTCACCGCTAAATACTCTCTAAATCCCGAGAAAAGCGGTTGATGCCCTGTGATCGCCGCCTGGGGGCGACTCGTCTGGGTGAAGGAAGAAAAACCTGAAGATTCGGCCTCATCCTGCCACTGCTGAGACCCGGTCAAGCTAAACCGAGGTTTGATGCTGCCCCATAACTCATCAATACGGGCTTGGATCTGGGCCACCGCTTCTTTCTGCTGGGCCAGCGTCTCACTGCGTTTCAGCGCCAGTTGATAAGCTTCATCCAAAGAAATCGACCGCCCCTCTGCGTATGAAAAAGTGATGAGTGATGAGTGATGAGTGATGAGTAGGGAAAAAGAAAAATGAATCAGAAATTTTCTCATTTGAATCCTGTTTTTCAAACTAACCCCTAACCCATAGCCCCCGTCCTTTCATCTTCCACTGGCTCCATTCAGAAAAAAATTCACCACCTTGCGAGTTTCCTTCTCCATAAGCTCCTTGGAATCGGTGAGCATATGCTGGAACATAACGCTTCTGCACAACCCCACCAAGGCAACGGCTGAATAAGGAAAATCTTTAATGTCGATCCCATGACTCGAACACCGCCGTAGAATCTGAACCACCACATCCACATTGGCGGAGAATTTATCCAGCAACTTCCCGCTGGACTTGGAACCACAACCCGCCACTTTTCCGCAAGCGAGCTGAGACACAAAATCCTTATTGAGATCAAAATGCGAAAGAATGGTGCGAACCGTATCGGTCAGAAGGGCTTCCCCTTCCTTGTCACTTTTCAGGAGAAAAACCAGCTTCTCTCCCAACTGGGTGACTAAATCCTCGAATGCAGCCAAAAAAAGATCTTCCTTGTTCCGGAAATAGAGATACAAAGTACCCTTGGCGACATCCGCCACCCGAGCAATATCATCTAGAACGATGTCTTGGTAACCTTCTTCTTTCAGCAGGCGTCTTGCGGCGCTCAGAATCTGGCTGCGCTTATCTTCAGGTTTAGCGGCGAGAGGGATGGGATTCATGGAATATAATGACTGACTGGTCAGTCATTATATAAAACTTTTTCTAAGGAGGGAAGAAAATAATAAATTTAATTAAGCCATCGGGAAGCCGCGTCACGGACGATGGTCGCTTCGCGTTCTCTGCCCACCGAAACCAAGCTGATGGGTGTCTCCAAATACTTTTCTACCCACTCCACATATTTACGGGCGTTGAGCGGAATTTGGGTCCATTTACGCATGACACCGAGATCCCCAGAAAAACCGGGAAACTCGCGGTATACAGGCTCCACCGTTTCAAAAACTGCGAAAGAGAGGGGATACTCTTTTAATGTCTTTCCTTTATACTGGTACCCCACACAAACCTTGAGAGAATCCACATCGCTTAAAGTGTCCAGCTTGGTCATGGCAAGATGTTTGATCCCTCCCATTCGGATCCCGCGCTTGAGTTGAACCAAGTCCAGCCATCCTATTCGGCGCGGACGTCCTGTCGTGGCCCCATATTCTTGACCCTTCTCACGAAGTTCATCCCCCACAGACGTGGGCATTTCCGTGGGAAAAGGCCCCGTCCCAATGCGTGTGACGTAGGCCTTGGTCACCCCCATCACATCTTCAATCTGCGTAGGTCCCACCCCCGCTCCGGCACACGCGCCGCCGGCAACGGTGTTGGAGGAAGTCACAAAAGGGTATGTGCCCAGATCCAAATCCAATGCGATCCCCTGAGCCCCCTCAAAGAGCACCCACCGTTTCTTTTGCAGGGAGGTCTGGACCAAGTCAACCGTGTCGGCACAAAACGCTTTAAGCTGCTCCGCAAATTCCCTCTGACCTTCAAGGGACTGCTTCCTCAACGTCTCCACCGACCCGCCGCAATACTCGATTTCCGGCGCGTTGCGTTTGAGCGCCTGATCCAGCAAAGACGGAAACATATCCTTATTTAAATAGTCCACGAGCTGAACACCGCAACGAGCCGCTTTATCCGTATAACACGGGCCGATACCCTTCTTGGTTGTCCCAATGGGGCGGGATTCGCTTTCGTGAGCGGCGTCCAGCAAGAGATGGTGAGGGAGAACCACATGGGCGCCCAGGCTCAAGAAAAGCCTGCCCTTAAGGGATATCCCTTTGGACTTTAGAAAATTCACCTCTTCCAGAAACCCGCGGGGTTCCACCACGACGCCATTGCCTATGATCCCGCGTTTTGTGGGAAACAGGACTCCCGCTGGGATTAAGTGGAGAGCAAATTTTTCTTTTTTGTGAATGACGGTATGTCCCGCATTATTTCCCCCCTGGTAACGGACGATATCCTGAGCCCGTTCGCTTAGAAAATGAACGATCTTTCCCTTGCCCTCATCCCCCCACTGGGCCCCCACAATCACCATATTTGGCATAGGCTCTCCTTAAGAAAATGTTTGTAAAGAGTGGCTAAAAAATGAAGCGACTTTGAAATTATAGCGGACTTCGACAAAATGAGAGATGGGCCTTAAGGGCTAAAATAATTTGATTTTTGGCCCAGACAACTCTAGTGCTGCGACCGAATAATTGCTGTACTTTTGGAGTCCCAAGCCTGAGACTATTTCTAGGCGCGACGAGGGAGCAATGCTTAAGCATTGTAACCGAGGAGCAACAACGAAATCGGCCAGGATTGGGTCTCCCTTCCTTGTATAGTTTCTCTGCAAAAAGCAGAGAAACTTCCCCAATAAGGGCTGGGCGCTTTTGGCCTGCGCCTTTGCGCTGCTCAGCTTACAGGCCTTCAGACCTGCTCGCCTCACAGCGCTTCGGCTCGGCTTCAAAATCGCCCAGCCAAAAGTGCCGAAATTATCCGGTCGCAACACTAGGTCCGAGGCAGGTTAACGAACTTTGTTTTCGGCGTGGTGGCGAATGTCCTTTCCCAGCACCATGAAGATCACGTCCTCCGCGATGTTGGTGGCGTGGTCGGCGATGCGTTCCAAATTTCGAGCGATCAAAATGAGCCCCAAGGCCCTCTGAATGCTGGAAGAGTCTGCCTGCATGATCTGCATGAGTTCATGAAAAGCCTCGCTCTTCAGTTGATCTTCCTCCTCATCCCTCTGCACGACGGCTTGGGCCAAGGCCACATCTTTTCTCACAAAAGCATCCAAACTGTCCTTTAACATCCCCCCCGCCAGTTCCACCATGCGCGGGATGTCCAAAAGTTTTCTCTTGAGCTGGGGTTGGGCTAAAAGAACCACGGTATTTTCAGAAATATTCACCGCTTGGTCTGCGACGCGCTCTAAGTCCGAGTTGATTTTGACACAGGCCATGATAAAGCGCAGGTCCGCAGAGGTCGGCTGGTGCAGGGCGATCAACTTAAGACAGCGATCATCAATCTCGATGTGAAGCTGATTCACCTCTTCCTCATTTTTAGCAATTTTCTTAAGGGATTCTTCCTTCCTTTCCAGGAGCGCCTGTCCCGCCCAGTGGATCATTTCTTCCACCAACCCCCCCATGTGAAGCAGCCTATTCCTTAATTCCTCTTCTACTTCTTCAAAATGTCTGCGCATAGATTCTCCTTTATCCAAATCTTCCCGTAATGTAATCGTGTGTCCTAGGATCTATGGGGTTTGTAAACAGTTGCCCCGTTTTCCCAAATTCCACTAATTCTCCCAGGAGCATGAATCCCGCCGAGCTAGAAACCCGAGCCGCCTGCTGCATGTTATGCGTGACGATGACAATGGTGTAATCTTTTTTTAATTCGAACAATAAATCCTCTATGCGGGCGGTGGCAATGGGATCCAGGGCCGAACAAGGCTCATCCATCAACAATACTTCGGGCTCAACGGCCAGAAGTCGAGAAATACAGAGACGTTGTTGCTGTTCAGGGGACAAACTTAGGGCCGGAATATGGAGCTTGTCCTTGAGATCATCCCAAAGCCCTGTTGCCCGTAGATGG
Source organism: Elusimicrobiota bacterium (assembly GCA_016205045.1). Taxonomy (GTDB): domain Bacteria; phylum Elusimicrobiota; class Elusimicrobia; order JACQJN01; family JACQJN01; genus JACQJM01. The sequence continues at coordinate 7,534 of JACQJM010000009.1, forward strand.
CGTTCCACAATACTCTCCAGTTCTCGGCCCGAGGCCATGCCATGAATGCTGGGGCCATATGCCACGTTTTTAAAAACAGAAATAGGAAATGGATTGGGCCGCTGAAATACCATGCCGGCTCTTTTGCGCAGGGCAATGAGATCCGTGTCCGGATGATAAATGTCTTGATCATCTAAAAATACTTGCCCTGAAATGCGGACCCCGCGAATCAAGTCATTCATGCGATTGAATACTCTCAAGAGCGTAGATTTGCCGCAGCCCGAAGGGCCGATGAGCGCGGTAATTTTTTGTGGGGGGATAGAAATGTCCACATTTTTGAGCGCACGGAAATTCCCATAGTAAAGCGCGAGGTCCTTTGTCTGGATTTTAGGCGCAGGAACTTCTTCCTTTTTAAGCACAGAATCAGCCAAAGCGGCCTGAGACATAATCAGAAGTTCTTCCATCTTGTGGATTCGTGAATATTTGGTCCGTATTGTTTATCTCGACCAAGTCTCCCATCAAAAGGAACGCGGTGCGATCCGAACAGCGAGAGGCCTGTTTCACATTGTTGGTCACCAAAACGATAGACATTTCGCGTTTAAGCCCTTGGAGCGCCTCTTCGATCTTGGCGGTCGAGATGGGATCTAACCCAGAGCAAGGCTCATCTAAAAGTAGGAGTTCTGGATCCACCATGATGCTGCGAGCCAAGCAGAGCCTCTGCTGCTGTCCCCCCGAGAGCTTCAGAGCCGACTCCTTTAATCGATCCTTGACCTCTTCCCAGAGATAGGCGGCCTTGAGACTTCGTTCCACTCGTTCCAAGGTTATCGGGCCGGAGCCCCCGAGACCATGGATGCGTAAACCCAGGGTGAGGTTGTCTAAGATGGACATGGGCAGTGGATTGGGAACGGCAAACACCATTCCTATTCTTCTCCGCAAGAAGGAAACATCGGTTCCCTCCCCATATATTTTAACCCCCTCCAAGGTAATCCGTCCCTCCGGTTTTAATTCCGGCTCAAGATCGATCAATCGGTTAAGGCAGCGCAAAAATGTGGTCTTACCGCTTCCCGCGGGACCAATCACGGCCAGGATTTCGTGGGTGCGTATAGTCAAAGAAATGCCTCGAAGGATAGCGACATTTCCTTTCTTGACTTTTAAATTCTCAACAATCACTTTATCCATGAAGCCTATCACCTTGCCGCGGCCAACCGCCGGCGGATATGGGAACGTATCAGGATAGCCGCGAAATTCAAAAGAAATGTCAACGTGAGCAACACAAATACTGTAGAGTAGAGGATGGGTTTGGTCGCGTCCACATCGGGGGATTGCGTAGCCATCACATAGACATGGTAGCCTAACTCCATAAATTGTTGGTTGAGGCGGCTGGGCAGATAGGGAAGGTAATAGGCCGCCCCCGTAAATAAGATCGGGGCGACTTCCCCCGCTCCTCGGCTCACGGCGAGGATAGTGCCCGTCAATATGCCCCCTATGGCCTGGGGGAGAAGGACATACCACACCATTTGCCACCGGGTAGCCCCTAAAGCATACGCCACTTCCCGGTGGCTGCGAGGAACCACCCGCAAGGCCTCCTCCGTGGAGACCACCACGGTGGGCAGCGTGAGTAAGGCCATGGTCAGCGCCGCCCAGATAATGGCGGGCTGGCCGAAATAAAGCTGTCCGCTGAAGAAAATCTGGTCTACCCTACGCCCTACAAACTCAATGAAAAATCCCAGGCCAAAAAGACCGAACACGATGGCGGGCACTCCGGCTAGATTTTGGATGGCCATCCGCACCAGATGCACCCATTTAGACTTGACCGGAGCGTACTCCTGCAGGTAAATCGCTGTGCAGACGCCCAAGGGAACCACCGCAATCGTCATCAACAAAACTAAAAAAGCTGTCCCGAAAATGGCAGGAAAAATGCCGCCTTCCGTCATGCCGGAACTGGGAGCTGTGGTTAAAAATCGCCAGGAGAGATGCGGAATGCCGTGATAAGCGATATTTCCTAAGATGATGGCCACCAGCAAGATGACCAGGGCGCATGCCATCCCTGTCAGGGCCGTGAACAGGTGTGTAAAAAGATTGATCCAGCGGCGACTCATGCGCGGCTTCCGGAAAGCCTGTCCTTGAGACGTTCCACGAATAGTTGGCCAATTAAGTTAAGAATAAATGTGAATATAAAGAGAAGGGTGCCTATAAAAAAAAGAACGTGGTAATGAGGGCTTCCATGAACCACTTCCCCCAGCTCCGCGGCAATGGTGGCAGAAAGAGAGCGCAAAGGATAAGTCGGTAAAAAAGACATGATGGCGGCATTTCCCGAGGACATCAGCACAATCATCGTCTCACCTATGGCACGACCAAATCCCAGAACGCAGGCTGCGAAAATTCCCGGAAAGGCGGCGGGTAGAACGACCCGCCACGCGGTTTGCCAAGAGGTCGCTCCTAAAGCGATAGAACCTTCCCTAAAGCTCTGTGGCACCGCTGTCAGAGCATCCTCAGCCACGGTGAAAACAATAGGAATAACGGCCAGCCCTAACGCAATACCGGCATTGATAGCATTGAGACGATAATCCAGCCCTAGCGCATTCTGAATGGCGGTCGCCATCACCATCAGAGCAAAGAACCCCAGAACCACGGAAGGAATGCCAGCCAAAAGCTCTATGGAGGGTTTGATGATCTCCCGCAACCAAGAAGGAGCAAATTCAGAACTGAATATAGCTGCCCCCAGCGCTAGGGGCAAAGCAAATAGCAATGCCACCAGAGTTACTTTAAGTGTGCCCACCATCAAGGGAAAGAGAGAATACTTGGGAATATCAGAAACCGGCTGCCAGGCAAATTCCTTGGGCACTCCAGGTTCCGGGCTGTGGGGCAAAAATAACCGGGACAATCCTGCCTCTTGACGCACCTCGGAGGAGGTGAGAATGTGCAGCGCTTCCTTCCCGATGAAAATGAAAATTAAGACGAGGCCCACAATCGCCAAGGAGGCGCTGATATGAATGATTGCTTCAATTACGGATTCAGTGATTTTTTTGCGCATGGAGTTCCAATTTTAGCATTTCTTTAGAAATGGACCCGTCCCAATTAACCTGAATTCTTCAGTTCAACTGAAGAATTCACCCCCTGGGCCTCACTTTGCCGCATAGCCAGCTCAAAGATGTTTAGCGGCCAAAGTGAGGGGTACCCCTCACTTGCCAGACATCTGCTTCTACGATGTCTATTCTGGCAAGTGAGGCCGCTTTGCGGCGAAAAATTCAGTGGCACTATTTTGTTC
>JACQJM010000044.1 GCA_016205045.1 Elusimicrobiota bacterium
ATATTGAACCTTAATCTGTGGTAATCTGAATACATGTTTTCATGTCAGAGAATGATTATCCTGGGACTTTGGGCGTTTGCGACATTGGAAATGTTCTCTCAAATGTCTCTGGCTTGCGATCTCGCTGGAGGTCCCTGGATTTGGTCCATCCAAAGAACCGCGATTCATTCAGATGAAATTTTTGTGGGACAGGTTCTCTCGGTCACGGATTTATGTAACAAAGAAAATGGCCGAACACAGGTTACAGATGGATGTTTTCAATATGAATTCAAAATTCTCCGCTGGGTCAAGGGGGCGCGCAAAGGCCAAAGCTACGCATTGCCCGGAAGTTCGATGGGTCCCAGACGTTCTCCAGAAATCCACTACGGACCTGATTGCAGGTTGCGTCTCAGTTTTGATCTACATAAGACGTATCTGGTCATGCCAAACGCGTTTCATGCACGAGGGTACATGAAAGTCAGCGGTTTGAGCGATCCCTGGGTGAAATTTATTGACCAATCGATTCATCGTGGCATGGAAACCAGTTCGGATAGGAATTTGACCGAAGCGGATATCGAAGGCTTCTACAAAGAAGCTGAATGGAATTGGAACCAAAAAAAAGATGCAGAAGCCTTAGCTCGGTATCGGGACGCGATGAACGGGTGTAGTTTTCGAGGTTCGAATCCAGCGTTGTGTGAGGGAAATGTCAAGGTTACCGTGGAGCGCGCGAAGGCCAAAGTTGCCCTCATTGAAGAAAAGCATCGTGCCCAAGTCAATGCTTTGGAAGAAAAGTCAAAAGAAGACTACAAAAAGGGCGATTTGAAGCAAGCCTATCTAGCCCTGACAGAAGCGATGAAATTTAAACAAGACCCAGATATTCAAAAATTTCAGCAGGAGATTTATAACACGATCAGGAGCAAGATGACTGAACTCGGCCGAGAAATAAGCGGGATACCAATCCAGGAAAAAGTGAAAAGAAAGAAAAAAATCAGTGAATTGATCGAACTACTGCCGGACGATGCGTCCTTCGGTTCTTTCAGGCAGCAGTGGCAGAACGTACTTGATTCTATTCCGTGAGTTCTCAAGAGAAAAGGAGGCAGCCTCCATTTTATCAGAAAGGTTTACCGCATGACAATCATCTTGCATTCTGTCGCTGGAATCCATCTTTTGGACATCGAGGTTTCAAGAGATCTTTTAGAGTCTCAAAAAAGTGTTGTAGAATAACAATATTGCGCCCGCCCCTGCCTTCAAATCGGCAGGTACGGCACCGCTAAAGTAAAACTGCGGTGTGCGCGCAAAATTCATGAGAATTTTGCGCCCGTAGCTCAGTCGGTCAGAGCGTCCCGCTCATAACGGGAGGGTCGCAGGTTCGAGTCCTGCCGGGCGCAGAGTTTTTTGATCCGCCACAAACATCTTGCCACCTGATCTTCATGGTCATCGTTAGAATCATACTCAATAGTTGCCTTTTTGCTCTTGGGTTATTGATTGGCCCAAATTGGGCATGCGCTGATTTTAACTCCGATGCCGTTGGCACCAGCACCGCCAACTTTCTGAAGCTGGGTGTCGGTGCCCGCGCCGTGGCAATGGGTGAAGCCTACTCCGCCATAGCCAATGACGCAACGGCGCTATATTGGAACCCGGCTGGCCTGGTGCGTATAGAGAAAAATGCGGCGGCCCTGATGTATGCACCGTATCTCGACTCGAGCTTCTATAACTACGGCGCGTACATCCGGCGTGTTGGCCGACACGCCTGCGGCGTCGGAATCCAGTTCTTCTCCTCCGGGAATATTCCAGAGACGGATGAAAACAATGCCTCTTTGGGAACCTTTGCTCCCCATGACCTGGCCATCTCTGTGGGCTACGCGTACCGACTGACGGAGCATCCGGGGCGAGAGGGTGTAGGGGTTGGTGGGACCGTCAAGCTTGTGCGCTCCACCATCATTAACACAGCCCAAACGGTGGCGCTGGATGTAGGCATTCAGTCGGGGCCTTATTTCGATCACCTCCGCCTAGCACTGGCTCTCACGAACATGGGGGGGAGGCTGACCTTCGAACAAGACTCTGAAAACCTACCACGCCGACTGCGCTACGGTGGCTCGTTCGCGATCACCGAGGCTTGGCTGGCTTCTCTGGATCTGGTTTCACCCAGAGACAATCAGACTTACGCGGCGTTTGGAACGGAGTACACCTGGCATCTCCGGAAAGGTCTAGCCCTGTCCGGGAGGCTCGGCTATAATTCGCGCACGGCCAGCGACATTGATAGCGTGACGGGGCTGTCGTTTGGCTTCGGTATAGAGTCTAAAATAGTCTCTTTTGATTACGCCCTTCTACCTTATGGTGGACTCGGGCTCACACACGGGATATCGCTGGACTTTAAATGGTAAAGATAGTGATCCAAACGATACTTCTCCTACTGGTAGCCCCTCGCGTGGGTGCGGCACCCGTCATCTCCGTGGACCTTTCCCAAACACAGCACACAATTTCCCCGTTGCTTTTCGGCGACCAGATCCAGTGGCCAAATCTGGGACAGGACCTGCTTAAGTTTGATCTGGGTCAGCCCACGGGTGGGGTTCTTCGGTTGGATGTCTTGGACCAACTGCGCCCCGCGGGCCTCACGTTACTGCGTTACCCCGGAGGAACCTTGTCGGACTTTTTCCACTGGTCCGCCTCCACCGGACTTTTGACAGGCCGCAGTCCCCAACCCACCCTGGAACTGGTATCCGGTACTACGGACCAACTAGTGACCCAAGTTCCGTTGTTTGGAGCGGACGAGTTCGCCCAGGTGACCAAATATTTGGGAACGGAGATGATGATCACCGTCAATGTGGGGTCAGGGACTGCCTCCGAAGCGGCCGCGTGGCTTTCCTATTACAAGGGTAGGGGGGTCCAGGCGCGGTATTGGGAGATTGGGAACGAAGTTTATATTACTGGAGATGGTTATACCGCCACGGCCGTGCGGAAAACGGCTCTGCAGTACGCGGCCCTATTTGACCAGTTCGCTCAGGCGTTGAGATCCGTGGACCCAGACATTCAGGTAGGAATGATTGGCTGTCATGACAGTGGGGCCCTTGCCCTCTGCTATGATCCCGACTGGAACAAGACCGTCCTGAGCAACATTAGCCAAAAAGTAGATTTCATCGCGGTTCACAACAGTTACGCCCCGGCTTACGCAAACTTGATAAGCACCACCACAGAATACCAGGCCACGCTGGCCGCCCCCGACTACATCCGCACCAACTTCAACCTTGTGGCAACCGACATCGATACCTATGCCCCGGCATCCAGCAAGAACATGAAGATTGCGGTGACAGAACATGCCTCGTTTTGGCTGTTCCCCGCCGGGACCACGGATCCTGATTCAATTTATCAGTACGTTTCTCGGAACAAGACATTAGGCTCGGCACTTTTTTCGGCGCTCTCCTTTCACGTCTTCATGAGCACCCCCCGCATCGCGATCGCTAACCACATCAACCCCCTGAGCGCTGTGTGGCAGGCCCCTCTAACCGTTAGCTCTTACCCAGCCTCGTATCCAAATGATTACGACCCCCAGCCTTTTCCGAGCGCATACTACCACGTGTTCCGTCTCTATGCGGACGCCGCCGGAGGGGCCTATCTGCCTGCGGCGGTTACCAACTCTCCCACGTTTGACTCGCAGATCATCGGCGTCGTCCCTGCGCAGACGGCGGTGCGCTCCTTGGACGCCATCGCAGTAAAGGCCCTCTCGCCCCAAGACCGCATCTACGTTTATGTGGTCAACCGTGACCTAATCAGAGATATTACAGCCACTGTAATTCTCCAGGGAATCTTGAAGCAGGTGACTACTCTGACCATCCAACAATTAACCAGCACTGACTATACCGATTACAATACCCACGAAAACCAAAATGCGGTGCAGTTCCTCCAACACTCCTTGGCCCCCTCCGAAAACTTCTCCTTCACATTCCCGGCCTACTCGTTTACCCGATTCACTTTCGATCAAGGAATGATCACAACCTTGGGAAACATTCAGATTTTCCCCAACCCACTGCGCCCCGCTCGAGGCCATGCGGCCATGATCTTCAGCTCACTCCCACCGAGCGCGCACTTAAGCGTATATACGTTGGCCGGAGAGCTCGTGAAGGATCTAACCGCTGATGCCAATGGAACGACCGCATGGGATGGCACCAATCAGGCAGGACAAAAAGCGGCCAGCGGGGTGTATCTCGTACTGGTGCAGGGAGCCAACGATAAGAAAACGTTCAAGGTCGCCATCCAACGCTAGGCGGTATTTTGCATCCCCCACCACATCTAATCTAAAATCTATCCCATCGCTATGAACCTAAAGACGTTGTTGGAGAAGATTCGCGGCCACGAGGTGGACTCCGTTCTGGCGGTCTTCCCCGATATGCTGGGCCGCTGGATGGGCAAAAGGGTAGCGGGGAGATTTTTTGCGGATACGGTGGCCCAGGGCGGGCTGCACGCCTGCGCCTACTTACTCACCGTGGACATGGAGATGGAGCCTGTCCAGGGATTTGAGCTCACCAGCTGGGAGAAGTCAGCCATTGCAAAGGAAGCTTTTGGAGAGGAGGCGCATAGGCACTACCTCCACGCCGCCCGGGTGGAGCAGGAGACTTTTGATCGCGCGGTGACCTGTTGGGAGCTCGCGAGGTATTTTGAAAGGATATGAAAAAAGGGACAGACCCCATTTTATGAATTCAAGTAGATTACAAGGGAAGGTCTGTTTAATAACGGGGGCGGGCAGCGGCATGGGGAGAGTGGCCTGCCAGATATTTGCTCGGGAGGGAGCCTTCGTGGTGGCGGTCGATGTGAGAGGAAATCTTGCTGAGGAAACAGCCCAGCATTTTGGCCGCTTGAATGTCCTCTACAACAACGCCGGCCAGGACTGCTGCGCGCGCAGTCGCGCTTTCGTACAGAGGGGAATCTACGAGGAATTTCTTGAAGCCCTTGTGACCAGAACGCGCCGGCTGCATGTAGGCGACCCACAGAATTCACAAACCGAAATAGGTCCTCTTATCTCGCTTGACCAGAGGAGGAAAGTGGAGGGGTACATCCGGTTGGGCATGGAGGAGGGGGCGGTGGTGGCCTGCGGGGGAAAAGCCACCGAAAAACCTGATCTTAAGAAGGGAGCCTACCTTCTGCCCACAATTCTCAACAAGACCACGCCCACCATGCGGGTGGTGCGAGAAGAGATTTTCGGTCCCGTCTTATGCGTGATGCCGTTTAAAGACGAGGAGGAGGCCATCCGCCTGGCGAATGATTCTGAGTATGGCTTATCGGGCTCCCTCGAGCTAGGTCTCAAGGCCCTCAAGTTGTACACCGAGGTGAAGAATATATTCATCGCCGAAAAATAGAATGTTGATTGACACTCACGCACACCTTAATGACCTTAAGTTTGATCCGGACCGAGATGCGGTTATTCGCAACGCTTTCCAGGTGGGCGTGCAAAAAATCATAGAGATCGCGGATGGGTATCAAGAATGGATCAATGCCCTGACCCTTTGCCGCAAATATCCCGGGCACCTTTTTTGTGCCTGGGGATTTCACCCTCACCATGCCTTGCTATGGCAAGATTCCTTTGTCGAAATTCTGCGGAAGAATTTGGACTCCCCGCTTATCGTGGCCATTGGAGAGATCGGCATCGACTACGCCAAGAGCGAAGCCCCTCCCCATATCCAACAGCGAACCCTGCGTAAGATGATAGAACTGGCCAATGATATGTCCAAACCCTTGGTGTTGCATTGCCGGGAAGGACAGCCCCCGACAAAGGCCCACGAAGACCTTTTTCATCTTTTGGAAAAATACTGGAAGCCAAAATTCGTCAACAAACGGCTTCATGGTGTCCTTCACTGTTTTTCTGGAACCACCGTGGAGGCGGCCAGAGCTATTTCTTTGAAGCTTGCGTTAGGAGTGGATGGCCCTGTTACCTATCCCAAAAATGACCGATTGCGCGAAGCTCTTTTTTCCGCAGGGCTCGACAAGATCGTTTTAGAAACAGACAGCCCCTACCTTCCTCCCCAAAGCATCCGCGGACAAAGAAATGATCCCTCGCGTATCCGAGAAATCGCTCAAGCCTTGGCGGCACTATTTAAGATTTCTCCGGAAGAAGTGGCCTCCCAGACCACTAAAAACGCTCAAGAACTTTTGGAGCTCCCGCGTTAGCCCAAAAAATTCAGTTGCACCAAAACTATCGTCCTAGAACCTTGAACAAAATAGTGCAACTGAATTTCTCACTTGCCAGGATGGGTTTCGTAGAAGCAGATGTCTGGCAAGTGAGGGGCCACCCCTCACTTTGGCCGCTAAATATCCGTGATCTAGCTTCGCGGCAAAGTGAGGCCCGGGGGGTGAATTCTTCAGTTTAACTGAAGAATTCAGGTTAGTCTTTCTCTCTTTTCTGTTTTTAATATTGGTTCGGTAAAATGTGCTTGGATAGCGTGGGCTACTAGATTTCTTGTTTTTCTTATTTCGTCTAAGCACTTATCAAGTCCTTCATATCTTTTTCTAAATTTCTTTTTTAAGTGAAATTTTATTTTTGAAAATATACATATCTTACTATTAAAAGAAAGTTTATTCAGAATAAAGCGAAAATTCCATTTTTGTTCTGATTCAAATTGATCATAAATAAAATAAGAAGAGAGAAAATTATTTAACATCATTTCAACTTCTATGGTTCTTCC
>JACQJM010000045.1 GCA_016205045.1 Elusimicrobiota bacterium
CAACACGGGATTCTTCCTGAAGAGTTGGGGAATTTTCTACAGGCTGCAAAAGGATACAAGCACCTGCAGATCCGAGGCTTGATGGGCATCGCGCCCAAAGTCGAGCCCGTGGAAAAAGTACGGCCTTATTTTCAACAGATGAAAGATTTATTTGATAAACACTTCAAACCGGGAACTTTGAACTTTAAACCGTACTTATCCATGGGCATGAGCCGGGACTTTGAGATCGCTGTTCAAGAAGGTGCCAATTTAGTGCGTATTGGAAGTGCTATTTTTAAGTCAAGTTAAAAAAGGGGGATTCTATGATTGTAAAGGTCCGAGTCATTCCGAATGCAGGGGATAACGAAGTGGTGAGCAGAATTGGGAGCGTCTTGCGAGTAAAGGTAGCCGCCCCCTCCGTGGATGAGAAGGCCAACCTAGTTCTGAAACGCTACTTATCCGAATTCTTCGAGGTAGCACCGCGAACCGTCAATATTATTCGTGGGGCCAAGGGACGCGAAAAAACAGTAGAAATCAGCGGACGAACGGAAGAAGACCTCAAGCATGTCATGGAGTCTATTCCTTAACATTTCCTATTTCTTCTGATCAGTCTATCTTGAAGTCTTCATGGACCCCTATCCTTTGGAAAAGATCCTCTCTTCGGATTTTGGACCAAAGGGAACTTCCTCATCATAAAGTTTTCATCACCGCTCGATCTTTCCATCAAGTGGCAAATGCCATCCAGCAGATGGCGCTCCGGGGAGCTCCACTCATCGGTGCCTCCGCCGCTTATGGTTATGTCTTAGGCCTCCAAGAATTCCTAAACAAAAAAAAATCTTCACTCAAAACTCCTCTAAAGGCTTGGACAGAACTGCATTTCCACTTGGAAAGAGTGGCCAAAATCCTCAAGACTTCCCGCCCCACCGCCGTATCGCTCTTTTATGCGGTAAATCGGATGGAAAATCAAAAAAACCATTTCATCGCTGGGCATCCCGCCTCCCTTTCCCAAGCTCTGTTTAAAATGCTAGAACAAGAGGCAGAAACGATATTTGAAGAAGACGTTAAATCTTGCCAGAAAATGGCAGAAGATGGCTCCAAGCTCATTCCCAAGGAAGCCATGGTGATGACCTACTGTAACACAGGGGCACTGGCTACCTGCGGCATAGGTACTGCGCTAGGGGTCATTCGACAAAGCTATGCCGAAGGAAAAATTCGGCAAGTTTATGTGTGTGAGACGCGACCCTATCTTCAGGGAAGCCGGTTAACTCTTTGGGAATTGATGCAGGACAAAATTCCGGCCACCCTAATCACGGATAACATGGCGGCCTATCTCATGAAAACCGAAAAAATAGATGCCATTTTAGTGGGAGCAGACCGTATCGCAGCCAATGGAGATGTCGCTAACAAAATAGGAACGTATGCCTTGGCCATTCAGGCCCGGCATCATCGTATTCCTTTCTATGTGGTAGCCCCTACCCCTACTCTCGATTTTCAATTGCCAACAGGGGCTGACATACCCATTGAACAGAGGAGTCCTCAAGAAGTTCTTCGGATAGGATCTTCCCAGATAACCTCTGGGCGAGCTTCAGCTTGGCACCCCGCTTTTGATGTCACCCCTCACGAGCTCATCACCGCATTGGTCACGGAAAAAGGAATTGTAGAACCTCCCAATGAAAAAACCATGGGACAATTAAAAGGTGCGGGATGAGATACGCGAAAATCATCGCTACCTTGGGTCCCGCTTCCAATAAACCGGAAAAGCTGAAATCCCTGATTCTCGCGGGAGCCAATGCCTTCCGACTTAACTGCTCTCATGCCAGCATGCAGGAACTCTCCTCCACTATTCACCTGATCCGGAAGACAGCTAAGACTTTAAAAAAACCCATGGCCATTGTTTTGGACCTACAAGGTCCAAAAATCCGTACAGGACGTCTAAGAAATAGAGAGCCCGTGGAACTTGAAGCCAATCAACGGCTCCAAATAACCACGGAGGATATCTTGGGAACTGCCGAGCAAATATCCACCAACTATAAAGACCTCCCTAGAGTAGTTCGTAAGAATAGCCGAATTCTTTTGGATGATGGCGCTATTGAATTAAAAGTACTTAACACAAATCATAATAAAGTGAACTGCCAAGTGGTCGTGGGAGGAACCTTGAAAGAATACAAAGGTTTAAACCTTCCCGGAGCGCCTCTTCACTTACCTGCCCTCACCGCTAAAGACCGGCAAGACCTTCATTGGGGACTTAAGCTGGGGGTAGACTTCGTTGCCGTTTCCTTTGTGCGTCAAGCCCAAGATATTTATCAGGTACGCCATCTGATTCAGAAAGCAAAATCTCACGCTCTAGTGATCGCTAAAATCGAACGTCGGGACGCCTTGGATCAGATCGATGAGATTCTAAAAGCGACCGATGGGGTTATGGTGGCGCGCGGGGATATGGCGGTAGAGCTTTCTCCGGCTGAAGTTCCTGTCATCCAAAAAGAATTAGTGCACAAAGCCAACGCTCGCGCTAAAATTTCCATTGTGGCTACTCAAATGCTGGAATCCATGATCTCCAGCCAACATCCCACGCGAGCAGAGGCCTCCGATGTGGCCAACGCTATTTTTGATGGGGCGGATGCCGTCATGCTTTCTGGGGAAACAGCGGTAGGAGACTATCCCGATCTAGCGGTAAAAACCATGGCCAAGATCATTGGGGAGGCTGAAAGAAGTCCCTTCATTCCTCGAAGCCAGCCCGAAACACAAAAAGACACTACCAATGGATTTGCCCATGCCTTAGCCCGGGCGGCCACGGCCGCCTGTGCCGAATCTAACGCCAAAGCGGCGGTCACATTTACCTTAACAGGATGGTCCGCCATGACGCTGTCCAACTATCGTCCCCGCGTACCTATCTACGCTCTAACTCCTTACCACCCTGTGTATTCCCAACTTTCCCTTATTTGGGGAATCATTCCTCTTCTTTGTCCTCTCTTTAAGTCTACCGACGCTATGTTGGCCCAGGGGGAAAAAATACTTCTTCAAAAAACACTCCTCAAAAAGGGAGAGGTCGTGGTTATCATGGCTGGCGGTACCACTAAACATAAAGCAGCCAACACGATTAAGATTCATCCTCTTGGCTCTTAATTCTTAAAAAACCTTTCCAAAAATTCCATTGTTTTACTCTAGCTCTCACCTCGAATCATACAAATCAAACAAAAAAACTGTAGGACTTTGGGCCTAATACCCTCTGGGTTAAATAACATCCGCTATCTAAGCCCTAAGTCCTATACATCCCACAAAAGTAATTAGTACGATGAGCGAAAGAACACATTAAGAGAGTAGGCGAAGTCGCTGAAAACGACATCTTGGAGAGGGATGAGCCATGAACAAAATGAAAGTTCCGACCGCCATGCACATCTGGTCTAATAAGCCCGGGGCGGTGTACAATCCCCATTCACACCCTTATCAAAAAACAATTCACTGTGTTCAGGGGTCTATAGAATTTAGAATCCACAAAGGATCCAATAAGAAAAGCATCATCATGCGAGCCGGCGCTAAGCTGGAACTGCC
>JACQJM010000059.1 GCA_016205045.1 Elusimicrobiota bacterium
AGTAAATTGGCAAAGGGCGAAATTATCGTTACCAATCTCCAGCATCAATTGCAAAAGTTGGATCAACATTCCGGGTCTTCTTGGGACAATGCCCAGCTGGAGTTAAAGGATTTCCGCAATCAGATGATTTTGTTGATTGATCGTGTAAAAGATTTAGAGTCAAGAGGAGGAAAGTAAATGGATTTTACTTCTCTTGTTGGGATCTTGGGAGTGATTGGATTAATTTATTTAGGCCAAAAAACCGGAGAGCTCACTTCCGTATTCTTAAATTGGCATGGGATGATTGTTGTTTTGGGAGGAACAGCTGTAGCCATGTTTTTAAACACGCCGGGTCGATATCTTTGGAAAGGGTTCTATTCTTTATTGTCCATTTTTAGGAATTCTCCTTATGGTTCTCCGGAAAGGACCATTTCCTTAATGGTTTCTCTGGCCGAATCGGCTCAGGCTCGCGGGATGAACGTGCTAAAGGAAGTAGATTCCCGGGTAGCGGAAGGCTTCTTGGTGCGCGCTTCTCAATTGGCATTGGAGCAAAATAACTCCGATTTTGTGCGTGAGGTTCTAGAAAGAGAAATCAATCAAGAATCTGAAGTGGATAATGAAAATGCCAATTTATTCCGCGTCATGGGAACCTTAGCTCCTATGTTTGGACTCGTGGGAACTCTTATCGGAATTGTGCAGGTCCTGCGACAACTTTCCAATCCTGAACAGGTGGGGCCTGCCATGGCGGTCGCGATCACCTCCGCGTTTTATGGTATTTTATTTTCCAATTTGGTTTGCATCCCCGCCGCAGGAAAGCTTCGTATCCGGAGCCTTCAAAAAGTTCAGACAAAAGCCATGATTTTAGAGGGGGTGTTGCTGGTGATGAAGGGGGAAATTCCTTTGTTGGTGGAGACAAAACTGAGATCGTATTTATAAAATTACTCCGTTGTAACTTAGAACTTGGAACCTAGAACTTGGAACTGTCTTATATATGCCCATAAGGCACTATCGTAAAGAGGAACTGGAATATCAGCTCAACCGAGGGAGCCAATGGGCGATTACCTACGGGGACTTGATGAGTTATCTGATGATTTTTTTTCTAGTTCTTTTTTCGTTTGGTTTAGCCAAAGAAGAGAAAGAGCATAAAATGCATTATGACGAGTCTTTGGCCAGGATTCAGGAAGTGTTTGGAGGAGAGGAAGACGCTCAGAGAAAAATGCGCCGGGTGCAGAAGGAAATGGAAGAAGGAATGGCGACTCGTCTCAAGCAGTCGATGGTCCCTGAAAAAATGAAGGATTTATTGGATGTTCAAAGCTCCGAAGAAAGAATAAGGCTTGTTTTATCCGTTCCCGTCCTTTTTGATCTGGGAAGCGTCCAGATGAAAAAAGCCGCATTCCCCATTCTTAACAGTATCGCTCAGGAGTTGGCAAAACTTCCCAATGATATCGTGATCGAAGGGCATACGGATAATGTTCGGGTGGTGGGAGGCCGATACGCTTCCAACTGGGAACTGTCCATGGCGCGGGCTTACAGCATCATCCGCTTTTTTGAAAAAGCAGGCATAGATTCTAAACGTTTGTCAGGGATTGGTTATGGAGAGAATCGTCCTGTTGCAAACAATAATACAGAAGAGGGGAGGACGAGAAACCGTCGTATTGAGGTCAGCCTGATAAGACAGTGATTAAGGGATTAGGGAATTGGGGAATTAAGGGTCTTTATATAAAGTCTCTTAATCCCATAATCCTTCAATCCCGTAATCCCTCTTTTATCCATGAAACGGTGGGTATTCTCCAAAAACTTCTTTCAGGGTGGAAATAATTTCTCCCAGCGTAGAATAAGAGCGCACGCAATCTAAGATAGGGGGAAGTATATTTTTTTGAAAGGTGGCTGTTTCTTTTAAGGTTTTTAATGTTTGGCAAACCTTGGCATTGTCTCGTTTATTTTTTAACTGCACAACGGCTTGGATCTGATTCCTTTCTATGCTCGATTTGATCTTAAGAATTTTGGGTCTTTTGACTTTTCCTTCAAAGGCGTTGACCCCGATCACTTTTCTTTTCCTTGAGAGTAAATCCATCTCGTAACGATAGGCCGACTCCGCAATTTCTTTATGAAAGAATCCTCGTTCCAAAGCGGGAAGAACTCCTCCCAGTTCCTGAATACGATGCATCAATTCCTCGGTTCTCTTTTCCATCTCGTTGGTCATGGATTCTAAGTAAAAGGAACCGCCTAAAGGATCTAGGGTGTCAGTCAGACCAGATTCCAAAGCGATGATCTGTTGAGTCCGCAGGGCTAATCGAACCGCTTCTTCTGTGGGAAGAGCCAAGGCTTCATCGTAGGAGTTGGTGTGCAGGCTCTGAGTGCCTCCCAAGACTGCCGCCAAGGCCTGGTAAGCCGTGCGAACCAGATTGTTCAAGGGTTGTTGAGCGGTGAGGGAAACTCCCGCTGTCTGACAATGAATGGGAAGCAGGAGGCTGGTCAATTTCTGGGCTCCAAAATCTTCCTTCATCATGCGGGCCCAAATTCTTCTGCCGGCTCTCAATTTGGCGATTTCTTCGAAGAAGTAGTTGTGAATATCAAAAAAGAAGGAAAGATGGCTGGCAAATTCATCGACCGGCAGACCTCGGGCGATCAAGCGCTGAACGTATTCACGGCCGTTGGCTAATGTGAAAGCGAGTTCTTGGACCGCGTTGGCTCCGGCTTCTCGGATGTGGTAACCGGAAATAGAAATGGGGTAAAAACGGGGGACTTCTTTCACGCAGAACTCGATGGTGTCCAGCACCAGGCGAAGGGAAGGCTCGGGGGGGTAAAGGTACTCGTTTTGGGCGATGTACTCCTTGAGAATGTCGGTTTGGAGTGTTCCACGAATTCTTTTCCAGGGGACTCCTTGTTTTTCAGCAACCACCAGATACATGGCAAGCATGACAGGGGCGGGGAGATTGATGGTCATGGAAGTGGAGACCTTGGCTAAATCGATTCCGGAAAACAAAATTTCAAAATCGGCCAAGGAGCTGATCGCGACCCCTTCTCTTCCCACCTCCCCCAAAGCCCGTGGATCATCGGCATCTATGCCCATCAGGGTGGGCAGGTCAAAAGCGGTGGAAAGCCCTGTTTCCCCGTGAGCCAGTAGGTACTTGAATCTTTGGTTGGTGTCTTTGGCGGTTTTATGGCCGGCAAATTGGCGCATGGTCCACGGTTTCACGCGGTATCCGGAAGGGGTGATGCCCCGGGTAAAAGGGTACTGCCCGGGATCGCCTAAATGTTGGTCGTAGGAAGTGCCTTCTAAATTTTTTGAGGAGTAGAAAGGTTTTACAGGAATTTCAGACAGAGTGGTGGGTTGAGAGTCGAGAGTCTGGGACTCGGGACTCAGAACCCGAGACTGACTCGTTTTCATGTTGAGAACGAGGTCCCACAGGAGCAGCTGGAGGTGGCGTTGGGGTTTTTCACCTCAAAACCAGATTTCATCAGATTCTGGACGTAATCGATGACCGAGCCGTTGACAAAAAAATAGGATTTGTTGTCCACCGCGAGTTTTGCTCCTTCTTGTTCCACCACGCGGTCGTCCTGGGTTGTATTTTCGGATATTTCAAATTCATAAGATAATCCGGAGCAGCCTCCTGAGGTGACGCGCAGCCTTAAAAAACCATGTGGCTTGTTTTGTTTTTGAGCCAGTTCCTTGATTTTACTAGCCGCTTGGGAAGTGAGAATAATCATATTGAAAAGTGATTAGGGGATTAAGGAATTAGGGAATTAAGGGTCTTCATATAAAGTCTCTCAATCTCTTAATCCCCCAATCCCTCCATCCCTTAATCCCTTTTCTCAAAATGAGTTCGATTTCCCGCACCCGCAGGATTTCTTGACGTTAGGGTTATTGATCTGGAATCCTGATCCAGCCGTACTTTCCGCATAGTCCACGGTGCTGCCCGAAAGGAACTGAACGCAGTTGGGATCGAGCAAGATGGAAAATCCGTCGCAAAGAATTTCTTGATCGGTGGGTTTCTTCTGATCGAACACAAAAACATATTCATACCCGGCACAACCGGAGGGCTCTAGGCCGATTCGCAAAGATTTGCCCTTTGCTTCGGGTTGGGTCGCAAAAAACTCTTTGACCTTGGTGACGGCGCTGGGTGTAAGGGTTAATGTTTCCATGCTTATAGTATACCCGCGTCGACGGGAAAAGTCAATGTATGAATTCGTTTCTCGACCTCACCCAGTTTCTTGGAATGGGGTCCTGGCCGGGGTTTGCCCCTCTACCCCGAACCCTAGGGAACCCCGGTTCCCCCTAAAAGGAACCCCCTCCAGACGGGGTCCGGGACAAATCCCCGGCCATCCCCGTTCTTTCATAGGCTCGGCCAGTCGAGGCGGATTGCGCAAAGCAGGGCTGTGTCGCAGGGGCGCGGTTAGCCTTGGGTCGCCCCGAGACGCAGAGCGCGCCGCAGATGGCGCCGTGTCCCTGCGGTCGCAACCGCCGAGGAATCTGGCCGAGTCGAAAAGTAGGTGAGGTCGTGCTAGTCGCACCTCATCCTGTGATAGATTAACTAGGAAGAAGTCTGGCAAAACGACGGGTTCCTACCTGAAGCAGAATCTCGGAAGATATCTCCAGGGATTGGTCGGCGGTTGCTTTTTTCCCTCCCAGTTTGACGGCCCCTTGGGAAAGAAGTCGGCGGGCTTCGTTTTTGCTGGGCACCAATCCTGAAGCGGTTAGGACTTCCAGGAGAGTTTGGCTAGGCTGAACTTGGTAAGAAGGTATGGCGTCGGGAGAAATCTCCTTGTGGCTGAACATTTTTTCAAAATGAGTTCGGGCGGTTTGGGCTGCTTCTTTCCCATGAAAACGAGTGGTCAAGAGTTCCGCCAGTTGAAGTTTGGCTTCTTTGGGGTGCTTTTTCTTCTGCAGCGGCACATCTTCGGTGGTGAGCAGTTCGTAATACTGCCACATCAAC
>JACQJM010000046.1 GCA_016205045.1 Elusimicrobiota bacterium
AGAATAGTAGAGAAGAAAGGCATATCCTGCCAGGGGCATTTTATTTTCTTTTAAAAGAAGGGCATAACAATCCAACTGGTTTTGGTAATAGCGGATGGCATCTTCTGGGGTGGTGACGGATCCTTTGGTTTTATAATCAAAGGGAATGTAGAGACCGTCTTTCACGAGAAGATCGTCCAGCGCTCCGCTCAGGACAACTTGAATGGCAGCCTCCTCATACGATAGCCCGGTGCGCCAGTTGCGCCACTTTTCTAACTGGGCCTGATGGGAAAAAAGCCGGATGCCTGAAAAGTCTTCCTGGCTTTGTAATTCTGGAGGAAGAGTGTTCTTGGCCCTGAATGTGTCGAGGTAGGACTTGATGACGCGATCCATCCCTCCGGGCAGCGAGGGGAATATGCCGCGAGGGCGCTTGATGCCCATGACCTTTTCTTGCCAAAAACAGTGGGCACAATCGTGAAAAAGATTTAAAGCGCTGGGGGAAAGTAAGATTTTAGACATGGGATGATTTCTCCAAACCAAATTCTAAATTATCGTGATCCGTGCGAGGTTTCCGAATCTCTAAAAACAGCAGCACAAGAAAAAAAGCGGGAGAACCGATGGCTGCCATCCACAAGAACCAGGATAACTTTTCTGTCAGCGCCAGAAAAGGGAGAAGATAGAGGAAGTCTCTCTGGGCCAGACGATCTATCAAAGAGGGGTGAGGGGTGAGGGGTGAGGGGTGAGTTTTGGAGAAAGAAAAATAGAAAATAGAGGAGGCCAAGGTTCCTAGATTGGCTGAGAATCCCAGCCACAGAAATAGAAAATCATCAGAAGTCCGCCACAAGCCTACGGCTAAGCAAGAAAACAAGGCGATGTGTACCAAGTTGTCTCCGAAGAAATCCAGGGCTGCTCCGACGCGGCTTTCGAGGCCTTTGAGTCGAGCCAACTCCCCATCACATCCATCCACCACGGAGTGCAGCAAGAGCAGGAAAGTTCCTCCCAGAATCGCGGTGGCTTGAGTGGAAATCAGCAAAAGAGCCCCTAAAAGTCCAATGGCAATGCTGACGGCGGTGATGTGGTTGGGCAAGAGCGGAGTTTTGGCCAGTCTTCGAGTAATCGCTCCGGAGATTCTGCGATCAAAGTGACGCGCCATGAATCCATCTTGTGGTTTTCCCAGCGGATTTTTGGTCATGAATTAGAAACTGGCTTTTTCCCGGAGGAGACTCGCGGGAAGCACAGAAAAGGGCAGCGAAACTGTTTTTCCCCCCAGTCGATGCGACTGATAAGCATGGGAAAGAAGCATGGAGCAGATTTCAGCCTCGCGCAGATTTTTGCCTCGCAGTCTAGGGTTTTGGACTTCCGCCTTGAAATCTTCCAGGAGCAGAGAAAACCAAGCGGGGTGTGCCGAGGAGGCCGAAAGCTTCTCCTCAAGAGGAAACACCTCAATGGGATGTCCTTTTCTCTGCAGACTCAAACGATCATCTCTTATCTCCAAAGTTCCCTGGGTGCCGTGAAGGATTCCCCAATTGGATCGCTCATGAGATCTCCAGGTTAGAAAAAGATGGGCGGTGGCGTTGGGGTAGATCAAAAAACAAGAGGCTTCCTCCTCCGTCCCCCCCTCATCGATGTTCAAGCGGGCGGTGATCGAAAGAGGGTGCTGGGGAAGAAGTTCTTGCAGCAGGCTGAAGAGGTGCCAGCCGTGATCCACCAGAATACCGCCCCCGGACAGGGAGATGTCCTTTCTCCAGGCTGGGCCGGAGGGAGTGGATGTCGCCGGCTGATTTCTTAAGGTGTGAAGCTCCACGTGACGAACTTCTCCCAACAACTTTTCCTTGAGAATTTCTGAAGCCTTAAGAAAGTGAGGGGCCTTTTTCCAATTATGCACCGTAAATACGGCCCGATTTTTAGCTTGGGAGAGGGAGAGGATCGTTTCTAAATCCTTGGGGTTTGTGGCGAGAGGTTTTTCACAGAGAACATGGCAATTTTGCTGAAGGGCTTGCAGAATAAGCGCCGGGTGGGACGCGGGTGGGGTGGCGATATCCACAAAATCCAGAGCACTTTCTGATTGAAGCAAGGAAAGGAAGTCAGGGTACAGCCCGGCATCGGGAAAGGAAGCCGCGGCGCATTTCAAGCGGGCCTGGCTTTGTTCCGCTACGGCCACAATGGAAAAATCGTTGGCGTATTCTTTCCAAGCGCAGGCGTGGGCTTTTTCTGCTACTTGGCCAAAGCCGATGATGGCGCCCTTCAGCATATAGAGGCCTTGTTCTGATATGAACTTATCATCTTATCAACTTATCAACTATCCTCAATGATTCTTCAAGTCGGGCCAGTCCTTCTTCGGCTTGAGCCTGTGTAAGGGTCAAGGGAGGATTGATACGCAGAGGGCTGGAGTAACTCATGCAAAAAAGACCTTCTTTTAGACACTCCTCAAAAAGAGCGCGGGTCGCCGTTTTAGGAAGAAGTTCTTTGGTCTTTCGATCTTTGACCAATTCCACCCCGATCATGAGTCCGCGGCCACGGACATCGCCGATACAAGGAATCTTTGTCTGCATCTTTTTCAATGCCTGGAGCATCCAGGCTCCCAATTGAGCGGCGTGATCTACCAATTTCTCATCCAGAATGGTTTGAAGGGTCACGTGGCAGGCGGCGGAAGCCAAGGGATTTCCTCCATAGCTGGAAGAAGACCCGCTGGGAAGCGCCCAGGGCTTGGCTTGTGCAATTTCGGGGGTCGTGATAACCCCGCTGACAGGAAATCCTGAGGCCATCCCCTTGCCGATGGTGATAATATCGGGGGCCACTTTTTCGTGTTGGCATCCGAACATCTTTCCTGTTCTCCCAAACCCCGTGATCATTTCATCGCAGATAAAAAGAGCCCCGCGTTCGCGGGCAATCTCGGAAAGCCCCTGAATAAAACTGGGCGAAGGAATAACATTTCCTGCCGTTCCTTGAATGGGCTCTGCGATAATGGCGGCTGTCTGACCCGTGGTGGAACGCTTTATCATCTGCCTAAGAAATTCCAGACAATGCGCGGCGCAGTCATGTTCCGCTGCCGTTCCAAGAGGGCAACGATAAGGATTGGGATAGGGGGAAAGATACAGGCCCGGCATGAGTGGCCCCATATCTTTTTTGAATTCATCTCCCAGAAGGCCTAAAACCCCACCCGTTTTTCCGTGAAATCCACCCCAAAAACCAATGATTTCCGATTTTCCCGTGTAGCTTTTGGCCAATCGCAAGGCAGACTCGACTGCTTCCGCTCCGCTGGAATAAAGTTGGGTGCGTTTCAAAGTACCAGGGGTTACCGAGTGGAGAAGTTTTAACCAGCCCAGTCTTCGTTCAGAGGTCAGGCTGCCCACGGTTATTTTCGCCGCCTGTTCTTGAAGGGCCTGCACGTAGCGGGGGTGAGCATGGCCCAGGCTCGCCACTCCAATGCCCGCCATGAAATCGATGTATTCCCGTCCATCCACGTCCACCAGCAGAGCCCCCCTGCCGTGGTCCATGGCGATTTGGGAAAGCAAGGCAATGGATTGGAGCCCTGGGGCAATATGCTCTTGTTCTTCAAGAAATAACTGCTGGGACTTAGGCCCGGAACGATAAGGAAAATCTTGTGTCCTCCGGTTCGTCTGATCGGAGATGGATTTGGAGGGATTTTGCCGCGTAGTAGAAATTTTAGGTTGAAGCAAACTCATTTCGCCCCCACCGCTCCCAACGATTTGCGCCGGGAAATTTTGTCTAAGATGTGGTTAGCAATGTGCTTTTTCGCTTCCATGCGTACACGGGCAAAGCTGGGCCAAGAGTTTACATCGATCAGCACCACATTGCCATTTTCCGTGGCGATGGCGTCTCCGCCGAACACCTCCAGTCCCAGGGCCGTGGCCGCTTTTTGGGTCATGCGGTCAAGGGCGGAAGAATCAAAGGGATAGTGTTGGGCGGTGTGAGGGTTGTGGTAAAACCAAGTGAACCATTTTCCCGGGCCCACCCCATAGAACTTGATCAGGTCTCCGGGAATATGGGTTTGGAGGATAAAGTGTTGGATAGATCTTCGAGCAAAGTCCTGTCGGATGGCTTCACATTCTGCGGAGGTAGAGATAAAAACGACATCCCGGTCGCAGGTGTTGTGGACATCCCCGCGCTTCATCCAGTAGGCGGAGGGGCTTTCCGAAGGGATTTGAGAGGCTGCGGGGTGGCCCACGGTTCGGATCACGGTGGCCGGAAAAGCAATTTCTGAAGAGGCGGTCAGGATGGGAACCAAGTAGGTCCGATAGCAGTTTCTGACTGCTCGGGGGGAGTTGATGAACAAACCGGGATGTCGTTCTTCGTGCTGAATCAATTTGTGTAGAGCAGAGGTGGACTCGCACATGGGCAAAAGGACATCCCAGGAATCCAGGGAAAGAGTGTCCAGGTGTTCAGGATTGGCTTGAGCTGTTTGCACTCCTTGTCCGGAAAGTTCTTCCAACACACCCTTGAGAATCAGGGCGTCATCTGTCTCTCGGTGGGGGGAGTGTAAGAGTTCGCGAAAAATTCCTAAGCAGCGCATATTCAATAGATATG
>JACQJM010000047.1 GCA_016205045.1 Elusimicrobiota bacterium
CAACTTATCAACTTATCAACTTATCAACTGACTCAGATGATCAGTTACTTAAAAGGAACTCTTGTCGAAAGAAACAAGGAAAGCCTCACCCTGGATGTCCAAGGGGTAGGGTATGAAGTTTTTGTGACCTCCAATACCTTAGGGCAACTGCAGGAAACAGGAGTTCCCTTAGAACTGTTTATCTCAGAATCCACGCCCATGTATGGGGGAGGCACCAACCTCTACGGATTTTTGACCAAAGAAGAAAAAGAGATCTATCTGACCCTCAAATCCCATGTCCCTGGAACAGGGGCCAAAAAAGCCCTGGACTATCTCGATAAAGCCGCCAAATCCCTTCCCGATTTCCGCAGAGCTCTCCTGGAAAAGGACGCCCGTATCCTAGCGGGAGTCTTTGGGTTCACCAAAAAAACTGCGGATAAACTTATCGTGGCTCTTAAAGACAAGGTGGGACGAGTCCCTATCTCTGGGGCCCAGAAATTTAAATTGGGGGAGGAAATGCTTCCCGGGGATAAGAGCGGAAAGAGTTACGGCCAAATACTCAATGCCCTTACTTCTTTAGGATATCGTCTCTCCGAAGCTCGCCTGGCTTTGGAATCCGTCTCCCAAGACATAGGCCCCCGGGAGGCAAGCATGGAGGAGATGGTCCGACTGGCCCTGAAGAAATTCTAAATATGGAAACCAATATTCTATCCGGCAAACCGACCGTAGAGGAAGTTTCCGGACTTGAAGGAACCCTGCGACCTCGGAACTTGGAAGAGTTCGTAGGGCAGGAAAAACTTAAAGAAAATTTGAGAGTTTTCATTGAGGCCGCTAAAAAACGGGGAGAACCTCTGGACCACGTTCTGTTTTACTCTCCTCCCGGACTGGGAAAAACCACCTTGGCCGGAATCCTTTCGCGGGAAATGGGGGTCAACCTCAAAACTACCTCCGGTCCCATTTTAGAGCGTGTAGGAGACTTGGCCGGCATGCTCACCGATCTCTCCGAAGGGGATGTCTTTTTCATCGATGAAATCCATCGCCTTTCTCCCACCGTTGAGGAAGCCCTCTATCCTGTGATGGAAGACTTCACCTTTTACATCAACACCGGACGCGGCCCCGCCGCCTCCTCTCTTAAATTGGCTATTCAAAAATTTACACTGATAGGGGCTACCACACGTGGAGGACTTCTCACGGGGCCCTTAAGGGACCGGTTCGGCATCGTGGGCAACCTCAACTTTTACACCATCCCCGAGTTGGAAAAAATTCTGCACCGTTCCGCCCAGTTGCTAAAAATCGCGGCAGAACCGGAAGGGGTCGCAGAAATCGCAAAAAGGTCCCGAGGGACCCCCCGCATCGCCAACCGGCTGTTGAGACGAGTTCGGGATTTTGCCCAAGTCAAGGCCCAGGGGGTCATTACGCAGGCCGTGTCCGAGAGTTCCCTCAACTCTTTAGAAGTGGATCCCGAAGGATTGGATGCCGCGGACCGTCGTCTTTTGCTTACCCTTATTGAAAAGTTCAAGGGAGGGCCGGTGGGCATCGACACCCTGGCCATCGCCATCAGTGAAGAGATCGATAACTTGACCGACGTCTACGAGCCCTTTTTGATTCAGGCGGGATTTCTCACCCGAACTCCCCGCGGGCGAGTGGCTACCCCGAAAGCCTACACGCACCTGAAGATTTCTCCTCCCAAAAAAGGTCCCGAGTTGTTCTGATGTATTCCCTGCAGGCTTTTCTGCAACCTTTAGGAAAATATCTGATGTTGGCCGGTTTGGTTCTCATGGGATTGGGAACTGTGTTCTTTCTATTTCCTAATATCCCTTTCTTGGGAAAGCTTCCCGGAGACATCCGAATCGAAAAACCCAATTTTTGCTTTTACTTTCCCATCACCACATGCATCCTGGTAACCCTTGTCTTGAGCCTTTTACTTAAACTGCTACGAAAAGGTGTGGGATGATCCCTCACTTCTCTTCCCGTCCTTTCATAGGCTTACTTCTCCCATTCTTTCTCCTCCTAACCTTCAAAACCACATCGGGAGCCGACCAGGTCAGCGTCATCCGCATTGGTATCCTTCATAAAACCTATCAGGCCGTTCTCAAGCCACTGGGTAATTTTTCTGTTTCGGATATTCAGACAGGCGAGCAAAAAACGCTCAATGCGGATGAGAAATATCTAGCGGAGGCCTCGGATTCCCAGGAAATCAAGTTGGGTCCTTACTCTTTCGGAAAACAGATTCGTCTGGCTCCCATGGAGAACAACAGCATCCTCACTATTAACCAGAAAAACTATCGCGGCAAATTTATCATCACGGCCCACCCGGAAGGGACCTTGACTTTGGTCGAAGAAATAAACGTGGAAGATTACCTCGCAGGGGTATTGGGCCGTGAAATGAGTTCCCACTGGCCTTTGGAGGCTCTTAAAGCCCAAGCGGTCATTTCTAGAACTTTCGCTTTAAAAAACCTCGGCCGTTTTAATGAAGCTGGATTCGATTTATCTGCCGATAACCAGTCCCAAGTGTATGGGGGGTCCGATCAAGACGATCCAAAATTTCTACAAGCGGTCCAATCTACCCAAGGCCAAGTGCTTACCTATAAAGGAAACCTTATCTCCACCTATTTTCACGCCTGCTGCGGAGGTCACACCACTTCCGCAGGGAACGTTTGGGGAAAAGTTAAGTCCAAATCTTTAAGAGGGGTTCCCGATACCTACTGCCGGGTCTCCCCCCATTATGCCTGGAAGGCCTATCTTCCCAACCTGGACATTATGGATGCCCTACAGAAGAATGGTTTTACCTTAACGCAAGTTAAAGGAATACGCATTTGGAGGAGAGACCAAACAGGGCATGTGTTGACCCTTAAAATCTCGTCGGATAAAAAGCCCATTGTGGTGCGAGCCAACGATTTCCGCAATTGGATTGGCAACACTGATTTCCGAAGTACGCTCATCACTCAGATTTCTTCAACCCGAAAGGGGTATGAGTTCCGAGGCCGAGGATGGGGACATGGGGTAGGGCTGTGCCAGTGGGGAGCCAAGATCCAGGCCGAGAAAGGACGGCGGTACACTCAGATCCTCAAGTTTTACTATCCGGATACTCAAGTGCGACGGTTGGAGTGAGATGACTTCACCTCCTATATTTTTACAATTGCCATGGTTCGCTCCTCTACCCCGAACCCCTGGGAACCCCGGTTCCCCCTAAAAGGAACCCCCTCCAGACGGGGTCCGGAGCAAATCCATGGCAATTGTAATCTGGATTGGTAGTTGATAGGTGAAGTTGTTGGAAGAGGATTGAAATTTACGGAATTCCTTATAACTGAGAACATGAAAGAAAATGTGGGCGCAATCCCTGATCTAACTCTCTCGGACTTCGATTATTCTCTTCCTCCCTCTTGCATCGCCACGGAGCCGGCCGAACCTAGAGATTCCTCCAAACTGATGGTGCTCCACAGGCACACAGGAAAAGTCGAACACCGGACTTTTAGGGATCTAGCGGAATACTTAAAGCCTGAAGATTGCCTGGTCTTGAACCAAACAGAAGTTTTACCCTCACGGTTGATGGGACATAAACAGACCGGGGGCAAGATAGACATTCTCATGGTACGTCCTTTTGACCAGCCCCTAGCACCCTCCACAGCCCCCTCACGGAGCTCGGGGACGATGGGAGCCTCAGAGAG
>JACQJM010000048.1 GCA_016205045.1 Elusimicrobiota bacterium
CCCATCGGTATAGCTCCCCCCCCTCGCGTTCCAATATCGGTCGGCCACGGGACAAGGAACCTTGCGGTCTTCATATAAAGACCTAAAGAATGCATCAATAGCCTGTTTTTCACTGGCGATCGCCCCCACCTTCACCTTTCCTTCCTGCAGGGCAAACACTTGGGGCCTCAGCATGGAGGTATCGGTAATTCCAATCAACTCGTACACCCCATGCTTTCTTTCATGGGAAGCTAGGATAAAAAACCAAGGTCCATCCGGAGAGCTGTGAATATGGGTTTGCTGGATAATCTTATAAATCCTTTTCTTCTCTTCAGGGAGCATCTGGAAATCCCGATCGGTGGTGGGAGCCAGAGCCTCCATGACATACTCCAAAGGATACCCATAGACTCGACGCAACAAATCAAAAAGAAGGACACTCACCTCCGTATCGGTTAAAAACAAAGGATAAATATTCCGCTGCGCCAAGCTGTCACAGATGGAGGCATAGTTGGCGAAATCTCCGTTGTGGACGAGGGCTTCATTGACGCCAATAAAAGGATGCGCCCCCCCAGGATGCCACACGTTTCCTTTGGTGGGGTAACGATGGTGTCCAATCCAAACATGGGCTTTGGTTTTTTCCAATCCATAAACACTGATCACCTGTTCTCCATAACCTACAATCTTGAAGTTCAACATATTTTTTCCGTGGGAAAGCACCAAAGCCTTCTTTTCTCCCAGAGACGCGTAGTATTTTTTGTGCAAGCGAAAGCTATTTTGGTACATCAGCTCATCCGCCACCTGATCGGCATCTAATTTTCTAAATCCATTTTTGAGAGAAAATTCTCTAATGACAGCTTCCTTGGGGCGGACAAAATAGATCTGCACCTCGGGCGCAGGAACCTCCAGGCCTAGGGAACGATATTCTCCCACGGGAGAGAGTGTTTGAGAGGTGTGAATTTCAAAAATAGGATGGATAAACTCTTCTTCCACGCCACGCCGAACAGAAGGATCCAAGTAAGCGATCTGTAAAATATAATCTTCGGATAGAAGTTTCTGATCCACACCCCATTGTTCTGGCGAAAGACCCACCAAGGCAACTCCCCCTCCTTTTCCATTGCCTCGGTTCCGCATCTGGGTCAGGGGCGGCAACAAATGCTTCCCCTCCACAGGAAAGTTCGCGGCGGCCCCCAAGACACCACAGCCCCCCTCTTCCTCTGTCTTTTTAGTGACGGAGGACAAACCTTCTACAAGTACTTTCCTGGACTCAATAATTTCTTGAACCCCGTTTCTCATTATTTATTTTATAATTTCTGTGGGACCGACCTGGTGTTCGGGAGTGTGACCGAGGGCTATCCCAAGGAAATGCCGTCTCCTCAGATTCCCTTCGGAGAACGGCCCGGCTCCTTATGTTTTTGGATCCCGGCTTAGTACTTCCCTTTTTCCCCGAAGCTCTCGAATACTCCGAAGACCTAGTTTTCTTAAAATTTCCCGCCACTGACTCTTCCAGGATTCATAAAGATTCACCACACGCTCACAACCCCAATCTGGATCGATAAATTGAGATAGTTGAGGATCGGTAGTGGTGATCCCTACTTGACACCCTCTTCCCCGTTCACAGTTGGCGCAATGGGTGCAACCCACCGCCACCATCTCGGCAGTGCCGATCACCGCTCCATCCGCCCCCAAAGCAATAGCTTTGGCCACATCGTAGGCCGTACGTATTCCTCCGGAGGCAATCAGGGTGATTTCTTCCCGAATTCCCTCGGAGACCAACGTTTGATGTACCCTGCCAATAGCAAACTCAATGGGCATGGCAATATTCTTTTTAGCGATCTCGGGAGCAGCGCCTGTTCCTCCATACCCTCCATCTAAGTGAATGATGTGCGCGCCCGCATAGTAACTACCCACGGCCACCATTTCCACATCGCTAGGGGTAGAAACCTTTACAGAGAGAAGGGCTTTGGGATGGACCGTCTGAATCCAATCTAAATGTTTCTTATGATCTTCTACGGAGTACACGCTGTGAAAAGGAAAAGGAGAGTAGAGACTCACCCAAGGAACCGCCTCTCTTAACTTGGCTACTTCCGAGGTCACCTTGTCACTTAATAAGTGACCTCCCAAACCTGGTTTCGCTCCCTGGGCATATTTGAACTCTACAATACGAGCTCTTTGAATCGTATCCTCACGAACGCCGAACATTCCTGTAGCGATCTGAGTGATGATGTAATCTTGATAGGAATACAACTCCCGAGGATATCCTCCCTCTCCCGTGCAGGTAAAAGTTCCCAAGCGCTTGGCCGCCATCGCCCTGGAAAGCATAAAATTGAGGCTGATGGACCCAAAAGACATTCCTCCCCCATAAGTGGGGATGTCAATCTGTATCTTCTCTCCTTTTGCTCTACGATTGAGCGGAATGGAAAGATCAATGGGTTCTGAAAGAGACAGCCACTGATCCTCAGGTAAAAATCGGAAATCCAACGTATCAAATCCACCTCCCGATTTCCCCACCCTATACTCCAATCCCGATTGAGGAGGTTTTCCCGTGCCTGCCTGTTCCCAGGTGGAAAGAATCAACTCGGGAGTCCAGCGGAAATTTCCCATCGCCTCCGGGATGCCAAAGCGCTGGGTAGGAAGAACCTGAATGCCCGCACGAATGTTTTCCCGATGTTTATCAATAACTTTTTGAGAAGTTATTCCCTCATCCATGAAAAAGCTTCCTTTTCTAGATCTTCATAAAACATGGCTCTTCCCGTTTCTCCTCGCAACCGACGCACATCCCGAATTCCCATGGCACTCACAATTTCAAGAAACTGATTTCTCCAGGCCGCGCAAAAGTTCACGATTCTTTGAGTCCCCCAAACAGGATTGACTGGAAACGTTTTCAGGTGAGCCGCATCGACCGAGGCACATTCCCCCTGGAACTGAGCGTGGAGAGCCACCGGAACAGGAGTATCCAAAGCCACCGCATCCGCTCCGCAGATGATGACCTTGGGCAAATGTTCGGCCCGGATGATTCCTCCCGAAGCGATAAGAGTCACCTCATCTCGGATCCCTTCTTGAACTAGGCACCGATGAATATCCAGAAGAGAATCTTTGATAAATCGAGGCTCCTTTTCTCCGATTTCCATCCCATGATAATCGGATACGAGATGAAACACTCCCAAGCCGGCCTTGTATAACTCCATAATGGCATCGAAACTTTTTCGATTTAAAGGAAGCCTTACGGCCACCACCGTTTGAGAAAATTGGCGACCCACAGCAAGCAGTTTAGCCGTTTCACGCGAAGAAATTTCAAAAACTTGAACTTCCATCATGGGGACGGGATGAGGAAAAGTCACGGTCGATTCGAAACGACCCACCCCCACTAAAGGAACCCAATAAGGAAACAGCTCTTTGTCCTGAGGAGGAGTGGGAGAGACAAATAAGGTTCCCAAACGCTTAGAAGCGAGGTGAATGGACTTCGAAACGGTATCGTGGCTTAGGGTGTCTGGCAGATGATCAAAAATGATAGGAAGAGGGATCTCCAGCACCGGAGAGGAAGAAAAGGATTTTCCCGTTTCTAGGGGCATGCCGTTTTCAAAACTGAGATACTTGGCTTTCCTCCCGATCTCTACCGCCGTAGAAATATATTCCCGTCCATAGATGCCGTCCCTGGTGGGCCGGACGATTTCGGACATATCCGTCCACATGGAATCAAAACCAGGGCCCATGAAGGGTCCCTTATATCCCACCCCACGCACCGGCACCTTGCCGTTGGTAGCCTCCAGATTTAGAGTAGTGATCGCGTCCGGAAGAAAATAGGAATCTCCCAATTTTTTATACCGCTCATCGATCAATACCTGGCACATATCGGGATATTCCTGGACGCACCGCATACAACCCACACATTTTTGCTTCAGAGGCCAAAACCCTCCAACAGGTCCGCTGAACACCCCGTAAATACAGGGACGACTCAATAGGAGTTCAGGATCAAATTTATAATGAAAAGCCTCTCGCAGCAACATGCGTGCCAAACGCACGCGATTGACGACCGGCTTAAACTTATTAGGAGTCAAAGCCGCCGGTTTAGTCTCGCAGGTTTTGATTTCATAACGCTTATAAGGGCTCATCTGTCACCATTCTACTAAAACAGCCTAAGGGATGTCTCTACCACCAGTCTTGATGGGTGTGCCGAAAATTTCAGGGCACTGGGCCTTATCTGTAATAGGGTCAGGCCTGGGCCTGTCCTGGGTTGCCGCTTCGAAAAACGCCCTCGCCATCTGCGGCGGGGCTGCCCCTTTCGGGCCGTCCAAATGTTAAGTGCGGCCCTCAAGAGGCTTTTCTCCGGGCAATCCCCGGCCACCCCGCCTGACCCTGAACCTCTGAAACCCAGTGCGGGAAAATTTTAAATCCTGTCCAGGGGTGACTGTGGGACCCGACTAAGGTCGGGGAGTGCCGGCTCAGAATGTTGTTAGGGTCCGGCCTCCGGTTCCAGCCCCTCGGTCCCGCAACGGCCTGCCCGCGGACGCGCCGCGGGGCGCGGCCAGGGAAGGTGAACGGTGCCTGCCTGCCGGCAGGCAGGGACCACATCTCGCTGCCCTAGCAGGGGATGGGTGGAGTGA
>JACQJM010000051.1 GCA_016205045.1 Elusimicrobiota bacterium
CCCCTGATCCCTGACCCCTGCAGTCTTTGATAAATATTAATCATGGCTTTTTTAATGATATCCGCAGAGCCTCCCTGGACGGGTGTATTCACCGCCATGCGTTCCCCAAACGCCCGGAGCGCCGCATTGGAAGATTGGAGTTCCGGCAAATAGCGTATGCGTCCCAACAATGTCTTCACAAAGCCATTTTTACGTGCCTGTTCCAGGTTTTCTCGAATCCACTCAGCCACCCCGGCATATTTTTCAAAATATTTTTGAATATATTGTTGTGCCTCGGAATAGGGGATTCCCAACTCCCCCGCCAAACCGTGCGGGGTTTGGCCGTACACCACTCCAAAATTGATCGCCTTGGCCCTGCGGCGCACTTCCGAAGTCACCTCCTCGGGCTTCAACCGAAACACCTCACATGCCGTTTGCAGATGGAAATCTTCACAAGACTCGAAAGCACGTTTTAACGTATCGTCCCGCGTGATATGCGCCAACACTCGCAAATCAATTTGAGAATAATCCGCCGAAAGGAGAATCATCCCAGGCCTCGGGATAAAAACGCTCCGGATTTTCTGGCCCAGAGGACTTCGGATGGGGATATTCTGCAGATTAGGACGGACGCTGGACAGACGCCCCGTCGCGGTACCCGCCTGGTTAAAACTGGTGTGGACACGACCCGTTCGAGCGTCTCTCCCGGTTAAAAGGTTCTCAATATAAGTGGACTTAAGCTTGGCCAGCTCGCGGTACTCGATGATCTTGGCAGGAATAGGGTTCAAGGCGGCCAGGGTTTTCAACACCTCTTCATCGGTGGAATATCCTGTTTTGGTCTTGCGAATCACCGGGAGCTTCAGCTTCTCGAAAAGGAGGGAGCTCAACTGTTTAGGAGAGTTCAAATTGATCTCCATGCCCGCCAGAATGTCCAACTCTTTTTTAGACTCTTGTATTCTCTGCTCGAACTCCACCGAAAGAGACCGGAGCAATTTCTCGTCCACTCCAACCCCTTCCCACTCCATCTCCGCCAACACAGGAATCAAAGGAACTTCCAGGTCCCGGAAAAGTTCATGGACACCCACTGATTGAATTTCTTTTTCCAGGCTTTCCCACAAGGACCAAAGAGATTGGACCTGAAAAAGAAGAGAGTTTTTATCCAGACCCAGGGTTATGGGCTGGCCCAACCTCTCCAGAAACAATTCTCCTAACCCGTAACGCGTGCGAGAAGGGTTAAGACAATAGGCCGCAATCATGGTGTCTGCGAAAGGCCCCTTGAGAGATATCCCCTTGGCTCTCAAAGCCAGCAGGAGCGACTTTAGATCATGCCCCAGCTTAAGTTTCTTCTCATCCTCAAGCAAAAGGGCCCAATCAGACGATTGGGCCCACTCGATCCAAATAGATTTTCCTCCGGGAAGACCCAGAGCCAATCCCTCCGAAGAACTGGCCAGGGCAAAGGCGGGAGATTTCTCCAGGAGACTTTTCATCTCGCCGGGGGAAATACTCTGTAGCGCCGGCACATGGGCTTCTTCCGGCAGGACCTCTTTTAAAAGGCTGAAAAACTCCAAGCGTTTAAATAGGGGTAGAATTTGGTCTCGGCGCGGGGGAACAATTTCACACTCTCGTGGCTCCAGCACCATGGGCACCCGCTCTTCCAAGGTGATCAATCTACGATTGAGAAGAAGCCTTTTGGAAAACTGCTCCACGCTCACCGCTATTTTGGGGGGCACAGATTTTTCTCCTCTGCGGACGGCCGCCAGCAAGCCTTCTAAACTTCCAAAGCGGTTGAGAAGTTCTGCGGCTCGGACGGGACCCACGCCTTCCGCCCCCTTGAGGTTATCTACCGCATCCCCCACTAGAGCTAAAAAATCCACCCATTGCTCGGGAGTCACGTGGTACTTCTCTTGAACCTTGGAAAAATCAAAGCACTCCCCCTGAAGTTCCCGTAACACCCGTACCTTAGGTCCCACTAATTGCAACACATCCTTATCAGGAGTGACCAAAACCACCTCTAAATCTCCTTTGGGATCACGCGTGGCCTTGCGGGCCAGGGTGGCCATGATATCGTCTGCTTCATAGCCCGTCTTTTCCAACGCCCGCAGCCCTAATGCTTCCACAAGCTGTCGAGCCACGGAAAGCTGGGATCGGAGCCCTTCCTCTAATTCTGGCCTTTGAGATTTATATTCTTTAAACTCCTTATGGCGGAAAGTAGATCCAGGGGCATCAAAACAAACGCACAGATAATCCGGCTTCTCATTTTTTAAAATCCCCAGAAGCATGCGCGCAAACCCATAAAGAGCCCCGGTTTGGACACCTGACTGAGTGGTTAAACCCGATATAGCGTTATGGCTCTTATGCAGATAGGCGTGGGCATCTATCAAATAGAGCCGCGGAGCATGGATTGAGAGATTGGGAGTATTTTTTTTCAAAGATTAATAAAGGTGGGAATTTTCGGAAGATTACGCCTTTTCTTTTAGCAGCTTCTGTATTTTATCCTCCAGGACCGTTTCCAAGCTTACATCAAAACCCACCCAATGGTGGCGCACCAGACCTTTTCGATCAATGAGAAACAAATTGGGAAGGGCTCGAACCCGGTACTTCTCCATCACCATATTTTGAGGGTCCAGGATTACGGGATAACTCATGCGGTAGCGACTTACGAATTCCAGAACAGGCTTGGCCACCGCGTCCACGTTGACTCCCACCACCTTAAATCCGCCTCTCTTATGCCGATGATAAAACTTCTCAAAAACAGGGATGGAACCAGTGCAGGCATCACACCATGTGGCCCAAAAATCCAACAACACCACCTGGCCCTTCAAATCCGCCAGACGAAAAGGCTGTCCTGATAACGTTTTGAGATGAAAGTCAGGAGCCTGGGGGACTTCCTTCAAAGAACTAAGAGCGGAGCCAGAACAACCAGCCAACAAGAAGCAGAGGAAAAAACTGAATCTCCGAATCACTAACTCAGAAGGGTGTCTAAGCGCTTTTTGATCTCGGCTTTGGAGTACACTCCCACTAAATGTTCCACCACCTTGCCCCCTTTAAAAAATAAGAGGGTGGGAATGGCCGTGATCTTAAAGCGGGTAGCCGTGTTGGGATGCTCATCCGTATTGAGCTTAGCCACCATCACTTTTCCTGTGTATTCTTTGGCCAACTCTTCCACAACCGGGGACAACATGCGGCAAGGACCACACCAAGGAGCCCAAAAATCTACCAAAACAGGCTGATTACTCTGCAATACATCTTTATCAAAACTAGCATCCGTCAGTTGAACTTCTGTGCTCATAGTAGGATCCTCTCAATTGATTTGATTTATTAGATCCAGGGAACTTGCGGACTCACCAGATGGTATGACGACGAGCAAGCGACAGTAAGATTAGCAGACTCTAGGCACTCTTGTCAAGAAGATACCGCACCTCGTCCCACAATGCTTCCAAGCCAATGGGCTTGGAGAGATAGGCGTCTGCCCCGGCGATAAGACCTTCCACTCGATCGGCAGGCTCCGTGTAACGAGCCGAGAGAAACACCACCGGAACATTTTTTAGACGCTGGGAGCGTTTTAAGATACGGCAGAGTTCAAAACCGTGGATATCGGGAAGCTGAACATCCAGGAGCATGACCGAAGGGGTCATGGTCTCCAGAATTTTTAACGCCTCAGCCCCGCTGGTGACGCTGTGAACCTCTAATTTTCTCAAAGAAAGAGCGTCCGTCAATGTCTCGCGGAAATGGCTATCATCATCTACAATAAGGATAGAAGCTTCTTTGACCGTCATATCTACTTCAGAATCTACAGACACTTGCGTGTACCTCCACTAGTCTAACAGGACACCTCTCTCCCGACAAGGGCCAAAGGGCCCAACGAAATCACAAAAAGGGACCTACTTTAATTTACCCTGGTCGGGTATACTTTCTGGACCAACTGACCTACTTCCCCCAAACGGTCAATCCCTCAATCCCCTGCACATCCAAAACCCTAGGGTATTGAGCCTCTATTTCTCTCAAGCGCTCCCTGACCATCAAAAACTGTACTGAAATATAATTATACATATCCACTTTATCTTTTTGAGCAAGATAATTGGGATGAGAACTCAAAAACTCTGCATACTCACTCTTGCGACCGTCCGATGCCTTCCGACGCTCTTCCATTAGAAACCTATAGTCTCTTTGAAGGGAAGCGTATTTCATAAGCACCTGAACCGGCGCGGCCAATCGGACCCCCTCCGCGGTAAACTGAAGATGCGGGGTCAGCATGTCCCCGTAGCGGCCATGCCCCATTAAAGCCCGTGTGGCCTCCCGAGCCGTTCGAGTCACAGAAGGCGTCGCGGCCCCCTTTAAGGCAGCCGCCGCCAGATGGAACGCCGCCCACACATCCGTGAACCCATCCCCATATTTGATCTCAAAATCTCGGTCTTCTTTGTGATCTTTACGCGCGGATTGGGTTAAGGCTCCCTCCGCCGCATTCAAGGCAAACGCCATCAGTTTTTCCACCGGGGTGAGTTCAGGAAGATATTCGGGAGGCAATGTGGGTAGATAATCCTTGAGAAGCAGCAGAATCGCCCGAGTTAAAAGAGATTTGCAGCCCAAATCCACAGGCCGGGACATGGAAGTTCCGGACATGGGAGCTCCCGGGCCTTTAAGCTCCGGAATGTCCCGAGCTCCTGCGGAACCGGCAGGAACCGGAGCGATCACATTGACTCCCACCGCCATACGGTTAGGCTTACGGA
>JACQJM010000050.1 GCA_016205045.1 Elusimicrobiota bacterium
ACTTATGAACTTATCATCTTATCAACTTTCTCAGAAAAGGTTCTCAAACCAACCACTCACCTTACGGCGTATGGAGGACTTTTTCGCTCCTCCCGAGGGCATCAAATCTACCTGCATCCATGTTTTCAACGAAGGATAACTAACCAAACCCAGAGCAGTCGCCAAACTGGGAGTCAATGCTTCTTCTTCGCACAACACCAAATCCTTTCTGGGAAGACCGGTGCGCACCTGCATTTCCAAAATCTGCTCTCCGGCTTCAGCCATGCCCTTCATGCAAACACCGCCGCCCGTTAAAACGGCCCCTCCAGGAAGATCAGCGTAGGTGGAATTTTGCACCTCCTCCCGCACCGCGGAAAATATTTCTTCCACTCGAGGCTGAATGATCTCTACCAGGGTTTTAGCCTTCACTTTCCGTGGCGTTCTGCCATCCATCCCCAAGAACGTGACATCCTCTTCGCCGTTTAAGAGGCTTGTTAAGGCGATCCCATGCTTTTCTTTGATGTTTTGAGCGGTAATCAAAGAAGTCCTCAATCCATAGGCCAAGTCTCGGGTGATAAAATCAGAACCCAGTGGGATCTCCTTGGAAAAACGAAGACTGCCCTCAAAATAAATACCCGCGGATACGGTTTGTCCTCCCAAATCAATCAGCAAGCATCCCAACTCCTTCTCTTCGGGCGTGACCACCATCTCTCCCACCGCCAGCAAACTATAGACCGGTTCCAACACCTCAAAACCTGCCTGATTGACCGCTTTGATCAAATTGTTGAGGTGGGAACTGGAAGCCGTGACAATGTGAACCTCCACTTCCAGCAGAGATCCCTCCATTCCCACCGGATTGGGAACTCCTCTTTGTCGGTCCAGGGAAAACCCTTGGGGAATGACATGCAGAATCTCCCGATCATTCGAAATGGGTATGGCCTTTGCGTTCTCGATCACACTGGACACATCTTCCGCGGTGATTTCTTTATCGGTGCGAGCGATATTATAGGCCCCCCGGTTATTAAACGACTGCAGATGGGCTCCTCGGACTCCCAAATAGACTCCCGAAACGGTCTGCTTGGCCCTGGCCTCCGTCTCCTCAATGACCTGGGTGACCGCCCGAGCCGTCTCGGCAATATTGACAACGACTCCCCCTTTGAGTCCCGGACAGGGAAGACTGGCAGCGGACAATACTCGAACGTTGCGCGTTTCCTCATCAGGCCCCGCGATGATACAGGTAACCCGACTGGACCCCATGTCCAAGCCGGCAATAATATCAGATCTGCCCATGAACTCTCCCCTCCTGTCTGACCAGTACTTTCCCCTCTTCAAAATATCTCAAATCGGCCACAAGTATCCCGGAGAATTTTTCCCGAGCATCTTTCCACACTTGTTTCAAGCGAACCAGCTTCTCATTCAGCCGAGAAAAGTTTCCCCACAATATTTTGGTCCCATCGGTTAAAGTAAGCTCTGCTCCATCCTCGACGCTACGATAGGCAATCCGTCGCGGCGGAGCAGGGAAAGCCGAGCGCTTTTGTGATATCTCCTCCAACCAGCTCGCCAAACGGCGAAGAGACTCAGGCTCCCGAGATTTCAGATCCAAAGCCAAAAGAGAGTCCTGCGGAAAGATATTTTTCGGCCCATGAAAGAGCTGACCTTCGCGACTCAAATATAACTCCGGCTCTGATTCGACATGACCGATAGGAGACTTCAAAGAAGCGGAAATGATCATTTTTCCTTGAAACCAATTCCGATGAACCTCTACGGATTTTAGACACTCCAACTCTTTCCGTAATTTAGAAACCAGCGCGCGTTCCTTCCAAAAACCTAAAGGCTCTCCTAATTTTATCGCGGCGACATTTAAAAGACGGACTTTTATAATGTCCGGAACGCCGCTCACTTCCACGTGATGAAGGGTGGCTGACTTTGCCAGAAAAGCTTTCACTCTGCCAAGGTAAGACTCCACCACGCTCTTGGAATGACGGTCCTGAGCTAAAAAAATACCCCAAACACTAAACAAAATTACAGAAAGAACACCCAAAAAACGGCGACGCCTCTGACCCTTTGCACTGCCCCGCAAAACAACTCTTTGCTTGAGCTTTGCCACGTCTCCCCAACCCCCCACTGGCTACGGTCTATCCTCACCCACCACTTTCACTTCCAACTCCAAAGAAATTTTAAAACGATCTAATACGGTTTTTCTAATTTTATCAATTAAATCCAGCACATCTTGTGAGGTGCCGCGATTAAAATTTTCAATAAAATTGGCATGTTGAGGAGAGACTCTAACGCCTCCTTGGACAGCGCCCTTCAGCCCCGCCTCCTCGATGATCTTGGCGACAAAATGACCAGGAGGATTCTTAAACACGGAACCGACGTTGAAGGTGTGCACGGGTTGAGTTTGCAGCCTCTTTTTTTGTAGCTCCTGAATTTTTCTGATTATATCAACTTTATTCCCCTTCCGCAAACAAAGCGTCGCTCCCAAAATCACTTGCCCTTGAAGATTGCTGTGGCGGTACTGAAACTGAAGACGATCTTTTCTCCACTCGGTCACTTTTTCCCGGGGCACATCATATACCGAAACGGATTCCGTGAGATCTCCTATCTCTCCCTCGCGAGTGCCTGCATTCATGATCAAAGCCCCTCCTACTGTTCCCGGCACTCCCACCAGAGACTCCGATCCCGCCAAACCGTGATCTGCGCAGAACGTCACCAACCGAGGCAATCGAACCGCCGCACCCGCCGCCACCCTCAAATCGGGAAGAGCTTCTAGTTGATCGAACTCCTCCTGAAACTGCAGGACCACCCCGCGAATCCCTCCATCTCGAACCAGGAGATTGGAGCCCCAACCCAATATAAAAAATGGAATTTTCTGAGCCCGAGCACAGGAAAAAAAATAATGGACGTGGGAAAGAGATTCCAATTCCAGAAAACAGTCAGCGGGCCCGCCCAACTTGAACGTGGTATGTTCGCTCATGGGTTCTTTCCATCGGGCGTGAGGAAAAAGGCAAGAGAGATCTTTCTTCCAGGGAGGATCTGCCACTGCGGTCATTAACATCCGATCGCGCGCGTACGCATAAACGTACCTAAGTATAACAGATGATTCTATTCTGTCAAGAGAAAGAATTTATTATTTCTTCAGATTCCAATCGTAGTAGTAGGTGAGATAAATCTGGAGTTTGTTGGAATTCTGGCCCAATTGGGGAAAACGCTCCCAATAGTAAACCATCCCTACATTGGCAGGAGATTTCCTGAACTCAAAGCCCAAGGCAGGACCATAGGCATTATAATAAGTGGTGTTCTTCTCTCGGACTCGATAACGAAACTCGGCAAAAGTATTGAAAACAATACCATGCGACAAAGTGAACCAATCAATCCCTTGGTTCACGAAACCTTGAGCACCCATCCCTTCAAAATTATCACCATCTTGAGTAAACGAATTCCAAGTTGAGCCTGAAAAACCTTGTACGGGATGAGAATCCAGAAACTTTTTCAAATCCCATCCATAATACCCGCTCAGATAAAACTGCAGCTTATTGGAACTCTCATGCAGTTCAGGAAATTTCTGCCAGTAGTAATCCATGCCTAAGTGGAGAAATGATTTTCTAAACTCAAGACCTAATGCCGGCCCATAAGCGTTGTAAAAATCATTGTTCCGGCTCCTCACCCGATAACGGAACTCGGCGAATGTGTTGAACACCACCCCATGAGGGAAAGTTTTCCAATCAATCCCCTGGTTGACGTAGCCTTGGGCGCTCGTCCCCACCAAAGGATTCCCTTCCAGGTCTCGCGCAAACCAGCCCCAGCTAGAACCCGGAAAGGCTTCCGGTTTCAATCCCTTGGCTTGGGTTCCCAAGTTTCCCCCAAAAAAGAGTATCCCTAGAATGCCCAGCACCCCATATTTCCTCTGCATCATATGTGTCTATGGTATGAAATTTTCAGGATGGATACGAATTGGGTGTGCCGAAAATTTCAGGGTATTTTGCCCAGGGGTCCTGCCTCCC
>JACQJM010000054.1 GCA_016205045.1 Elusimicrobiota bacterium
ATCATGTGAAGGGACATGATTTTTCCAAGATCCCACCCGGAGAGACGACGGTGGTCATCGGAGCGGGAAATACGGCGATCGATGTGGTGACGCAAGCGAAAAGGTCCGGAACCCCACGTGTGATCATGGCTTATCGCCGTGGGGAAAAAGAAATGCCCGCCTATGAGTACGAGTACGATCTCGCCAAGCAAGATGGGATCGATTTTTTATGGAACTGCTCTCCTTTAAAAATTTTAGGTAAATCCCATGTCACGGGAATAGAGTTTATCAGAACGAAGAGTGATGCTAAGGGGCAGTTAAAACCGGTTCTAGGTTCTAAGTTCGAAGTTAAATGTGATCGGGTTATAGTAGCGATTGGACAAAAGAAACAGGAAAGTTTTTTAAAACAGCTAAGACTTCGGGTGGATCTCTCGGGGAAGATTTGGGTCGATAGAAAAACTCTTCAGACCAGCCGGCCTAAGTTTTTTGCGGGAGGGGACGCCATCAATGGCGGCAAGGAAGTGGTCAACGCAGCCGCAGATGGAAAACGGGCGGCACTCTCGATTCATCGGTATTTGAATCCTGATGTGCCTTTGCCTCAAGGTCAAGAGTATTGGATATCAACGATTGAAGGCCATCGGGTGTCTGGGCTGAAAAAGTCAGAAATCCAAAGTCCGGAGTCTGGAGTCTTGGCATGAAGAAGAGCGGCAAGTTTTCTGTAACTCGCGACTCTTCCTCTATTGATTTATCTGCCAACTGTGCGGGAATCAAATCTCCCAATCCATTTTGGTTGGCCTCGGCTCCTCCCACCAATTCGGGAGAACAAGTGATGCGGGCTTTTGATTGCGGGTGGGGAGGGGCCGTCTGGAAAACATTGGGCCAGGACCCTCCTGTGATCAACACCACCTCCCGGTATGGGGCGCTTGAGATCAACGGCATGAAGATGGCGGGGTTCAACAATGTCGAGCTGATCACGGATAGATCCTTGAAGGATAATCTCCGGGAAATTTATGAGGTGAAGAAGCGGTATCCTAAGAATGCGGTGGTGGCTTCTCTCATGGTGCCGTGCGAGAGACAAGCTTGGCATGATATTGTCCAGCAGGTGGAGGAGTCGGGATGTGATGGGTTGGAGCTCAATTTTGGATGCCCTCACGGGATGAGTGAGAGAGGAATGGGGTCTGCTGTGGGACAGGTTCCGGAATATATCGAGCAAGTGGTGGGTTACGTCAAAGAAGTGGCTAAGACGCCGGTGTTGGTCAAACTCACCCCGAACATTACCGATATTCGCTACCCTGCGCGGGCGGCCAAGAGAGGTAAAGGAGATGGGATTTCTCTCATCAACACCATCAACTCCATCATGGGTATCGATTTGGAAACTTTAAAACCCAAGTTTTCTATTCAAGGCAAAATCGCTCATGGGGGATACTGCGGCCCTGCGGTAAAACCCATTGCCTTAAATATGATTTCTCAGATTGCTACCGATCCCGAGACCAAGGGGTTGCCGCTCTCAGGCATTGGGGGAGTTTCCAACTGGGCCGACGCCGTAGAATTTATGCTCTTGGGAGCTTCTTCCGTCCAGGTATGCACCGCCGTCATGCATTATGGGTTTCGTATTGTGGAAGAAATGATTGATGGGTTGACGCAGTGGATGCGCGGCAAAAGTTTTACCCAGCTTTCTGATTTTGTCGGATTGAGTAGTTTCAGTGTGGTGGATTGGAAGAAGCTCAACTTACACGCCAAAACCGTGGCCAAGATTGACTCAGAAAAATGTATCCAGTGTGATTTATGTTATATTGCTTGTAATGATACGGCTCATCAGTGCATTGCTCTGGACCCCTCACCAAATTTAGGAGTTAAGACACCAAAGCTCGCAAAGCAATTTGGTGAGGGGCAAGTTGGGACTCTTAGTCGAATCCCTCATGTGATCGAAGAAGATTGTGTAGGGTGCAACTTATGCTCTATCGTTTGTCCTGTGGAGAATTGCATTACCATGGAGGAAGTTCAGACAGGACTCCCTGCCCTATCTTGGGAAGAGTATGTGGCGAAAGGGATGAAAGGTTATCGAGAGGTTTATAAACGATTCCATGATTAATGAATTGTGGATTGCGGACTGCGGATTGCGGATTGAAAGAGTCGTTTTATCAAGAGCATTCCATAAATTCGCAATTCGAAATCCGCAATCCGAAATTAAATATTGAGATGGGTGCTTTTATGAAATTCATAACTAATATTGTGTGGCTTTTGGCTACCCTGGTGACGCTCTATCTGGAGTTCTTGGTGACCAAAAGTCATTTCCCTCCTGTGATCAAGTGGGGATGGTCTGTGGTCATCGGGATCATCTATT
Source organism: Elusimicrobiota bacterium (assembly GCA_016205045.1). Taxonomy (GTDB): domain Bacteria; phylum Elusimicrobiota; class Elusimicrobia; order JACQJN01; family JACQJN01; genus JACQJM01. The sequence goes on from JACQJM010000054.1 coordinate 2,324, forward strand.
TGGGGATCAGTCTTTTGTGTGTGGTATTTTCTCAAAGTAGGGATGAGTCATGAGATATGAGGGATGAGATTATTTCCCGATTTTTACTCATAACACATTACTCATCACTCTTCACTGGAGGTTTATATGGCTCGTATCGTGCGTGCAGGTCTGATTCAGACGTCTTGTGATTGGTCTTCGGAAAAGTACTCGTTATCTGAAATCAAGAAAAAGATGATTGATAAACATGTTTCCTTGATCGAACAGGCGGGTAAAAAGAAGGTGCAGGTTCTTTGTTTACAGGAGATTTTTTACGGCCCCTATTTTTGTGCCGAACAGGACACGAAGTGGTACGACACATCTGAGCCTGTGCCAGGACCCACCACTAGTTTAATTCAAAAACTGGCTAAGAAACACCAGATGGCCATCGTAGTTCCTCTGTATGAAACTCCTCAGACCGGGACATATTATAACACCGCGGTAGTGATCGATGCGGACGGAGAGATTTTGGGAAAGTACAGGAAGAATCATATTCCCCATTGCGCTCCAGGGTTTTGGGAAAAATTTTATTTTAAACCGGGGAACTTGGGCTATCCGGTTTTTCAGACGAAATATGCCAAGGTAGGAGTCTATATCTGCTACGATCGCCATTTTCCGGATGGGGCGCGCGTGTTGGGACTCAACGGAGCCGAGATTGTCTTTAATCCCAGCGCTACGGTAGCGGGGCTTTCTGAGTATTTGTGGAAATTGGAACAACCGGCTCACGCCGTGGCCAACCAGTATTTTGTGGGAGCCATCAACCGGGTAGGCTGGGAAAAGCCCTGGAAGATTGGAGAGTTTTATGGTCAGAGTTATTTCTGCGATCCCAGAGGGCAGATGTTGACGGTTGGTCCTCGAGGGAAAGATGCATTGGTTACCGCGGAATTGGATCTGGATCAGATCCTAGAAGTCCGTAAAGTGTGGCAGTTCTTTAGGGATCGTCGCCCTGAAACTTATAAGGAACTTGTAGAGCAGTTACCTTAATGGTCATAAAAACTTCTTCCCAACCTTACGGGATTACGACACAGTCGGGCGTTCGTTTGATCCCACCGATTGAAGGAATTGATCTTCCTGATACCTTGTTTGGGGTGCGGGTGATGGATTGGGCATTGCCCAAGGAAGGAGAAGCCCATCTCATGGTCAATCCGTGGCTGGACCGTCTGAGCAGAGTTCATCCAGCGACTCCTTTGGTATTATATGTCCCTATGGTTCTTTCACTTATTTGGAGGGGTCTTATTTTGCATGGATTATCCGTTAGTCATGTGTTGGCTTGGATGTTGGCAGGAATATTTTTCTGGACATTTGCGGAATATTCCCTTCATCGTGGATTTTTCCATTTTACTCCGAGAAGCAAACTAAGTCTTGTTTTGGCCTACCTCATCCACGGGGTTCACCATGCCTATCCTGATGATGATAGAAAGCTGGTAATGCCTCCTGTTTTTAGTTTGCCCGTAGGATTTCTATTTTATGGTTTATTTATAGTTCTGATGGGTCGCGCATATGGGGATGTCTTTCATGCGGGTTTCTTGTTAGGGTATTTGTGTTATGACATGACTCATTACCTCGTGCATGCCGTACCCATGAGGAATCATTGGGGCATTGCCATTAAGAAAAATCATATGCTGCACCATTTCCAAATGCCCAACCGGCGTTATGGGGTGAGCAATACATTCTGGGACTACATATTCCAGACTCGATGAAGAACATTTCTTCGGTTGGAGTAAAGGTGACCAACGGAATTCACGAGCTGATCTTGGACATCTCTCATTCCTCCTACTATAATCGAGACATCGCTCCCACCACGCTAGCCGATCGCAAATGGGGAACCAAAGATATTGCGGTGTTATGGATTTCCATGTCTGCCTGCATCCCCACGTACATGTTGGCCTCTTCTTTGATTGCGGAAGGAATGAACTGGTGGCAAGCGGTGCTGACTATCTTTTTAGGCAACTCCATCGTCTTAGTTCCTATGTTGCTCAATGCCCACGCGGGGACCAAATATGGGATTCCTTTTCCGGTATACTGTCGGCCCTCTTTTGGAATCTTGGGGGCGAATATCCCTGCCCTTCTGCGTGCGTTTGTGGCTTGCGGTTGGTTCGGGATTCAGTCTTGGATCGGTGGCTGGGCGATCTATAAAATCTTGACAGTCTACTTTCCTCATTGGGATCAGATGCCCAATATTTTTTGGGGCATCAACGGCCCCCAGTTGGCCTGCTTTCTATTTTTCTGGTCTATCAACATGCTGGTCATTTATAAGGGCATTGAATCCATTCGTGTTCTTTTAAACATCAAAGCGCCTCTTCTTATTGTTTTGGGTCTGCTGTTATTGGGATGGGCTTATGGAAAGGCGGGTGGGTTCGGCCCCATGCTGTCTCAGCCTTCCGCCTTTGTCCCAGGGGGGGCTAAGGCAGGTCAATTCTGGTTTTTCTTTTTTCCGGCCCTAACGGCGATGATAGGGTTCTGGGCTACCCTTTCTTTAAATATTCCTGATTTCACTCGTTACGCTTACTCCCAAAGGAATCAGGTGGTGGGTCAGGCTTTGGGATTGCCTACCACGATGGGCCTGTACTCTTTCATCGGGGTGGCGGTGACCTCCGCAACCTTAGTGATTTATGGAGAGGCCATCTGGGACCCCGTGATACTGCTCACCAAATTTAAAAATCCAATGGTGTTGGTAGTGGCGATGTTTTCTCTGTGTTTAGCCACGCTGGCGACCAACATCGCGGCCAATGTGGTCAGTCCTGCCAATGATTTTGCTCATTTGTGGCCTAAGAAAATTTCTTTTCAAACGGGAGGATTGATCACGGGAATTATTGGGATCCTCATTCAACCTTGGAAGTTAATTGCAGATCCTTCCGGCTACATTTTTAAATGGCTAGTGGCCTACTCCTCTCTTTTGGGTGCAGTGGGGGGAGTTCTCATCGCGGATTATTTCTTCATCCGTCGCACCGTCTTGGACTTGCCGGGGCTTTATCAGAAAAAGGGGCCTTACTGGTATCGCTCCGGATTTAATCCTTGGGCGGTTTTGGCCTTGCTCTTGGGAATTTTGCCTTGTCTTCCAGGATTTTTGGGCGCGGTGTCCTTAGCTAAGGTTTCTTCTTTTTGGAGTCAACTGTATCATTACGCCTGGTTTATCAGTTTTGGTGTTTCTTTCGTGATTTATGCTGTTTTGATGAACACCCCCTCCCTTTCTCCCTCCCCACTGGTGGCACGTGGTGAGCCCTCGGGAGGGGTGGGGGGAAGGAGAAAATAGAATGGCTTACGATCTGATCATTAAGGATGGCACTCTTATCACCGCGAGTGAGACCATCTCAGCGGATATCGCTGTGGAGAAAGGAAAAATAGCTGCGATAGGCATGGATTTAAAACCCAATGGAAGTAAAGTTCTGGACGCCAAAGGTTTGTTCGTGTTTCCGGGAGGGATTGACGTGCACACCCACTTGGATATGCCTTTTGGCGGCACGACCACCGCAGACGATTTTGTGAGCGGCAGCACTGCGGCCGTGTGCGGGGGGACCACCAGCATTATTGATTTTGCGATCCAAAAGAAAGGAGAGGACCTGCGCCAAGCCTTGGAGACTTGGAATGAGAAGGCGGGCGGAAAATCCGCGGTGGATTACGGGTTTCACATGATTGTGACCGATCTTCCTGAGAAACGTTTAAAGGAGATGGACAAATTGGTGGGGGAAGGGGTGACCACATTCAAGCTGTTCATGGCCTATCCCGGAGTATTCATGTCAGATGATGCCACCATTTTTCGAGCACTTTTGAGGACTAAGGAAAATGGCGGAATGGTCTGTATGCACGCCGAAAATGGAGGGGTCATCGATGTGATGGTTCAAAAAGCTCTGGCCGAGGGTAAGGTGGAACCCAAGTACCATGCCTTGACACGGCCTATGAGCGCGGAAGCGGAGGCCACCCGCCGTGCCATTTCTTTGGCCGAAATGGCAGGGGTCCCTATCTATATCGTGCACCTTAGTGCCGGAGATGCTATGGAGGAAGTGCGTCGAGCGCGAGAGAGGGGGATTCAGGCCTTTGCCGAAACCTGCCCCCAGTATCTCTACCTTTCTTATGAGGATTATGAAAGACCGGGTTTTGAGGGCGCCAAGTATGTCATGTCCCCTCCTTTAAGACCTAAGGGGAATGAGGAGAGACTCTGGAAAGGATTGGCCCACAACTGGCTCCAGGTGGTTTCTACAGATCACTGCTCTTTCTGTTTCCATGGGAGAGGAGGAAAACCAGGAAAGGAATTAGGTAAAAATGACTTTTCCAAGATTCCCAACGGGGCTCCAGGCATTGAAACCCGAATGCTTCTGTTGTGGGATGCGGTCCAGAAGAAAAAAATCACCCCTCAGAGGTTTGTGGAGGTCACATCCACCACCCCCGCCAAGTTGTTTGGTCTTTATCCCCGCAAAGGAACCCTTTCCCCGGGGGCTGATGCCGATCTTGTGCTTCTGGATCCTAAAAAGAAACACACCATTTCGGTCAAAACCCATCACATGAATGTGGATTATAACCCCTATGAAGGAATAACGGTGCAGGGGTCCATCCAGCATGTGTTTTTGCGGGGAAATAAGATGGTGGAGGGGGGAGATTTTGTGGGAAGAACCACACAGGGTTCGTATATAAAAC
>JACQJM010000057.1 GCA_016205045.1 Elusimicrobiota bacterium
TTTAAAAGGTAGCTGCTACCTTTTGAGGTCGTGGTAATATTGCCAGAGGTCGGGTGGAGGGGGTTCTTGGGTGAAGGTGCGGGTGAGGATATGTTTGACGAAGCCGGCCCCTAGGTAGGCCAGGGCGTGGATTTCTCGGAGTCGAGGATGGTTCATCAGAAAGTTTTTGAGCAGGGGATTGGGAAGGGAGACTTGGGGGATATCTCGTATTTCTTCTCCCGGAAGAGTTTTTCGATAAGTGGTGCAGGATGCGGATTTGCCCAGTTTTCTGCACAGAAGGTCCACTAAATCCTCCGCCATCATGCGGTAGGAGGACATTTTGCCTCCGGCGATGGTGATGGCTCCTTTGAGTCCCTCCAGGGCCTCGTGGTCAAAAATCTCGTATTCCCGGGAAAGCAGTTTTTCGTTTCCCGTTTTATCGATGATGGGCCGGGCTCCGCACAGCGTGTTCTGAAAGTCCTCAGGCAATTTCAGATATTTTTGAGTGGATTGAATGAGATACCGGATTTCGTCCGGGTCGGGTCTTAGCCGGTCCGGATTTTCATGGCACGGAATATCCGTGGGTCCCACCAGAATCTTCTCACCCGCAGGGATGATGAAGATATACCGTTCTTGATCCGCGGCTTCCAAGAGCATTCCCACAGGAGAATCTGAGAACTGGGATCTGAGAGCTGACACATCATAAACGAGATGAGTCCCTTTACGTAGTTTAAGAGGAATAAAAAGCCCCCAGTTCCTGGCGACCGCGTTGACCCAGGGGCCCGTGGCATTCACGGTGAGTTTGGCTTTGATTTCTACGGACTCGCCGCTTTCTTTTTTCACCCGCATGCCTTCCAATCGACCGGATTGAATGAGGGATTCTTCCGTTTCGGTCCGCGTCAGTACTTCGGCTCCCATCTGAGAAGCCGCCTCTAAGTTTTGACGCACAAGCAGGGTGGGGTTGATCACCCACTCATCAAAAACTAATCCGCCCTTTAAATTTTCCGCGGTAAGGCCGGGAACGAGCCGCAACGTTTCTTCACAAGTGAGGCGTAAGGGGGGCAGCCCATATTTCATCTTTTGGAAAGGGGAATAGGCCTTCATCAGAGTGTGGATCGTTTCCAATCCATGGGTGTGCCAGGAGTAGACGGGCCATAGGATGGGAAGCCGTGTTAAGAGAGGCCGCGCGATGCGGACGATATGCCCTGAGTCCCAGCTGGTGGCGTGGGTGGTGAGCCGATCATACAAAAGATAGCGCAACCCGCCATGGATGAGGTGGGAGGAGTTGGCGGTGGTGCCTTGGGCGGGATCCCCTTTTTCAATCAAACACGCTTTCAGGCCCCGAAGTGCGCAGTCTCGCAAAATTCCGGCGCCGGTGATGCCTCCTCCTAGGATGAGAACATCATAGGGTGACATGGGAGAGTGGGAGGTATATTACCAATTTTTGTATGATTCCCATGTCATGAAAACAGACAACAAAGCTTGGTTCTGGCTGACCTTTGCGGTGATGTTAACGTTCCCTTGGGTTTCGGCGCATTTCTCAGGAGGGCCTCTTTCTGCTTTGGCGCAGGCTGTTCTCCCGGGGCTCGCCATTTTTGGTGCGGCGTTTCTTCTCTCGTGGGCAGCCGAATTATCGCAATTTGAAATTCCTCCCACTCTCAGTTTCGCCTTTTTGGCTTTGATCGCAGTGCTTCCGGAGTATGCGGTGGATATGTATTTTGCCTGGAATGCCGCTAAGGATCCTGCTTATACCCATTACGCCATGGCCAATATGACGGGAGCCAATCGTTTACTGATCGGTCTAGGCTGGCCAGCCGTGCTATGGATGTACTGGCTCAAAAGTGGCCGTACCTCCATGGCCATTGGAGAAGAGCATCGAGTCGAGTTTCAAGCTCTTCTTTTCGCCACCCTTTACTCCTTTGTAATTCCCCTGAAGGGATTTTTATCGGCCTGGGATGCGGTGGTGTTTATCGGTATTTTTGCTCTTTATATCTGGAGAGCCTCAGCTTCCCACCTGCAGGAGCCTGAGTTAGAGGAAGGGCCGGCCGAGTTGATTGCTCGTCTGCGGGTACCCCTTCGCCGCCTGGTCAATGGGCTTCTGTTTTTGTGGGCCGGATTTGTTATCTACATTTCCGCAGAGCCTTTTGCCGAGGGGCTTTTAGAGGTGGGTAGGCAGTGGGAGATCGAAGAATTTCTTTTTGTGCAGTGGCTGGCCCCTCTGGCTTCGGAATCCCCCGAGTTCATCGTGGCCCTTATCTTTGCGTGGAAGCTCAGGCCTACTGCTGGTTTTGCCACACTGGTTTCTTCTAAGGTGAACCAATGGACGCTTTTGGTGGGGATGCTTCCCCTGGTGTTCAGCTACTCCCTGGGCCACTTCGGCCACATGCATTTAGATCCGCGGCAGAGAGAAGAAATCTTGCTCACCTCGGCCCAATCTTTTTTTGCGCTGGTGGTGCTGATCGATTTTCGTTTTTCTATGTCTGAGGCATTCATGCTGGCGATATTGTTCATCACTCAACTTTTTTTCCCTTCCACCACTCTGCGCTATTCCTATGCGATATTCTATATGGCCCTGGCCCTATTCCTGTTCGTGGTACGACGTGAAAAACGCAGTCATCTAAAAAGCCTGCTCAAATTTTAGTAGCGGCGGGTTTTATATTTAGAGCGAGGCGGATTCTTGGTTGGTTTTGTCTGCTTTTTCTGAATTTGTTTTTGAGGGGGCGGCCTATCTTCCAACACGGTCACGGAGTGAGGGTTCAGCCCTTTTAAGGCCATGTTTCTCATGTCTGCCTCAAAAAGATACTGTCCCACCGTCACGTGATAAATTCCGTCCGCTATACGAGTGGCTGTCCAAGAAAAACCGTCTCGAGGATCGATTTCCTTGGATAAAGTCTTTCCTTTCTGTATGAGGTAGTATCCTTTTGTCCATTTAAGTGTTTCTTGTTCCGCGGGATTGGCACCCAGGGAGGGTTGGGTTTCGAAAGACGTTTGAGGCAAGGAGGTGGTGGTCTGGGGAATACTGGAAAGTGAGGATGGGGAAGAGGTAGATTCCATGGGTTGATCCAGAGGAGTTTTAGAGGGCCCCTGGAACCATAAAAAAGCTCCTCCCCCTAAGGCCAATAGGGCCAGAGTGAGCAGAATTTTGAAAACAGTTCCCGATCGTTCTTCAGTCGCCATGGATGAAATGGGTCTGCGTAAATGAGGTTGAAAATTTTTCTTGGTGCCTCCCGATTTGGTGCTAGTTTCTTCCATCGCTGTGGCTTGAGATGAAATGAATTCTAAGGATTCTCTGGGAGAGAGAGAGGCGGTGACAGGGGGAGGGGTGGGAGGGGGAGTAAATCTTAGCTTCGTTTCTGCCTGGCGGAGTTGATCCTCCAGTTGACGAGTTTTATCTTGAAATTGGGCGGTATTTCTAGAAGTTTGATCCAGCCGATTCGCAAGAGCTTGGATGTCCTGTTCCTGCTTGGACATTTTGGCCTGTGCTTGTCGCAGAGACTCCTCCAATTCTGAAATTTTATGTTTCGCCTGAGGATCTTCCGGGGGTTTTTGTATTGGGGAGGGTGTGCTCTGGGAAGCAAAAATTTCTTCCCTGGCTATGGGTGGAGGAGAGGAATTCCTCGGAGGGGTGAAGGGAACCGGCGTGGATTCCCGGTTTTTGGGCGGCGCAAAAGAAGGTTTTTCCGTTGGGGCTGTTTGGGTGGAGGAACCGGAGGACAAGCGAGGAAGTTGGTTGGCTTGAAACAGCGAGGAAATATCCGGGATCATGTTCGCGGGTTGCCAATCCCCGGATTGATCTCCTCGGTGTCCTTCCGGACAAAGGAGTGTGTTGGTCCCTAAGCCCGGGATTTCCTTGATTTTTTCTTTCTCAAATGGGCCTAGAACCTTGTTGTTGATAAATGCCCAGTATCTCATATAAAGGCAGGGGTTAGTGTTTAGGGTTTAGGGATTAGGATGGGAAAAAACTTCTTTCTTACCCCTGACCCCTCACCCCTATCCCCTGTTTGTAGTCTACCAGGGAGGGTGTTACAAAATCAATACGTAAAAGACAGTTCTTTTTTGGTTTTTTTATGGGTGAATTAGGGAGCTTTTCCGTCGATATGGCAACCTTTTTCTTTATTTGGGGATTTTGCACCTTGCCATAGGATGGTATATAATGGGGCGGATGAGATTCCGATTCTATCTCTACAGTGCGTGCGTGGCTTTTTTTATGCTGGCCTGCGCCTACGCCTTTAGACTGTTGGTTTTGGACCTGCCGAATATCTCTACCCTGGAGGACTACACCCCCTCCTTAACTACCCATATTTATGATGTGAGGGGGGAACTGATTGCGGACTTATACACCGAGAGGAGGGCCTTGATCCCACTTTCTCAAATTCCTGTGGATCTGCAGAATGCGGTGATTGCGACTGAAGATGATCAGTTCTTCAAGCACTGGGGAATTTCCGTGCGGGGCATTGTTCGGGCTGCCCTGCAAAATTTCTGGAAAGGACGCGTGGCGCAAGGAGGATCCACCATCACCCAACAGTTGTCGCGAGGAATCTTCCTGACTCCCGAGAAGAAACTGACCCGCAAGATACGAGAAATTCTGCTGTCCCTGCAGATTGAGAGAAACTTAAGCAAGCAAGAAATATTGCAGATGTATCTCAACCAAATTTATTTTGGCCATGGGGCCTACGGAGTGCGGGCGGCAGCCCGCACTTATTTTGGAAAAGAAGTTTCGAGTCTGACCCTGGGAGAGTGCGCCCTTCTCGCTGGCCTGATCCAATCCCCCGCTTCTTATTCTCCCTTTACCCATGCTGATAAAGCAAACGAGCGTCGCGCCATTGTTTTGTCTCGCATGCTGGAGGAGCACTATCTTAAACCGGAAGAGAAGCAAAAAGCGTTGGAAGAGCCGCTTCCAGTAGAGCGTCCTGCCCAGGTGGGCACCAGCGCGCCCTATTTTGTGGAGCATGTTCGCCAGATTTTAGAGCCCAAGTACGGGACCAACATGCTCTGGCGCGGGGGACTCAAGATTTATACCACCTTGGATCTAAGATTGCAGAAGCTCTCCGAAGAGATCATGGAAAAAAATCTGATCACCTTTGATGAGCAGGCGGCCAAGGAGTTAGCTCGAAAACAGCTCGAATCTCCCGGAGAAGTAGATATTTCTACGACCCCCCCAAAAGTACAGGGGGCATTCACCATTTTGGATGTGAACACAGGGGCAATTCGTGTCATGATTGGAGGAAGAGATTATAAAACCTCCCAGTTCAATCGAGCCAGCCAAGCTCTCCGCCAGCCAGGCTCCACGTTTAAGCCTTTCGTATGGGCCACGGCCTTGATGAATGGGTATACCGCTTCTTCACCCGTGGAAGATCTGCCGGTAGCATATTATTATGATGGTCGAGATTGGAGACTCTTAGAAGGGGCCACGGACCAGCTCTCCATCAGCTTGGCCACGGCGCCTTTTGCTTCCAACCCGGATTTTGATATCTGGGTGCCCAATGATTACGATGGGAGATTTTTAGGAAAAATCACCCTGCGCAAGGCTTTGGAGCTATCCCGCAATGTGGCCTCGGTGTGGTTGATTGAGAGAGTGGGTCCTCCGCAGGTCGTGGAGGTGGCTCGGAAAGCAGGGATTCGAAGCCGCCTCGATCCGGTCCCCTCCTTGGGCCTGGGAACTTCGGTCGTGTCCCCTCTGGAAATGGCCAATGCTTTGGGAACCTTTGCCAATTTAGGAATTCGTTCGGAACCTTATGAGGTGGTGCGCGTGGAGGATGCTCAAGGAAAGGTGTTGGAGCGCAATGTGCCTATGGAATCGGAAGTTCTGGATCCCCAAATGTCTTATCTGATGGTCAGCATGATGAAAGGAGTTGTCGAGCGTGGGACGGGGCGTTACGCGCGCAAACTCAACCGGCCCGTTGCCGGAAAAACCGGAACCACGCAGGACAACCGCGACCTATGGTTTGTGGGGTACACGCCCGATCTAGTGGCGGCAGCTTGGATGGGCTATGATGATTTCTCCTCCTTGGGACGCAAAGATCTCACCGGAGGTTCCACGGTTGTTCCTTGGTGGACGGAGATCATGCAACAGGTGCTGAAAGGGTACCCGGCGCGGGATTTCGCGGTGCCCGACCATATTTCTTTTGTTAAGGTGGATGCGGATTCGGGGCAGTTGGCTTTGCCGACGTGCCCCAAGCAGATTTTGGGAACTTATTTAAAAGGGACCGAGCCCAAAGAATTTTGTCAGACCGATCATGAAAAAGTGGAGGTCATTTCCTCTACCGAGACTGTTCCTGCGGGTGCCCCGCCTCCCACACCCTCCCCTTTGTAAACCCTGCAGATTTTGGAACTGGCCGCGGTGCGGCGGACCGGTAAACAGACCGCGTCGCCTACCTTGATGGAAGAAACCTTACTCAGATCCACCAGCACATGGGAGATGCCGCATCGGCTGATAAAAGGGGCGGGTTTGCCCTTGAAGGTTCCCCAATACTGGAAACTGGAGTGCAGGCTGATGAGCTTGTCCGCCGGCTCCATGGTCAGTCCGTCCGCGTAACCTACGGGCAAAGTGCCTAGGGTCATGGCGCGTGGAGCCACATACTCGCTGCCATATCCCACAGACTTTCCCTTAGAAAATTTTTTGATAGAGATGAGGCGGGCATAGAACTGCCAAGAGTTTTTTAGGGGAATTTTTTTAGAGCTCAGGTTGATCCCATACAAGAGATTGCCTGCGCGCACCATGTCCATCTGGCGGTGAGGAAAATCCAGCAGGATAGAGCTGTTGGCGGCGTGGCAGAGCACTTCTGGAAATTGTTTTTTTACTTCCTTGGAAATTTTGTCAAAGGCTCTTAGTTTTTCTTCCGCTTCCACCGCATTGCGTCCAGGCATGTAATCTAGGTGGGTGGAAAGACCCACCAGTTTTAGGCGCGGGTATTTTTTTATCTCCCGTAAAAATCGCGGCAACTCTTTAGGGGAAATGCCCCAGCGGCCCAAGCCAAAGTCGAGGTCCAGTTTGATAGGAGACGGGGTCGAGAAAGCGTTATGATTTTTTAGGGCCTGATCGAGCGTCTGGAGGAGTTTTCCGGAGTCCACCGTGGGAATCAACCGCCACCGCAGGAGTTCGGGAACTTCTTCGGGCAGGGGAGGGGCGAGCAATATCAGGGGAGACCGAATTTTAGATCGGCGCAGGGACGAGGATTCTTCCACCGTCAGAACTCCCAAACAATCCACTCCTCTCTTTTCTAAGAGGCGAGAAACGGGAACCGCGCCGTGTCCGTAGGCATCCGCCTTGACCACACCCATCAATTTTACCCCCCTCCCTCTATCCCTCCCCACTGGTACCTGCCTGCCAGCGAGGCAGGGGGGAGGGAAGGGTGGGGAGTTTACATTGAAGGACAGTTGCTCCCTCACGGATTCCAGGTTGGCGGCGATGGCGGAGAGGTCAATTTCGATCCATTTCAGCATACGTGAAGTATTATAGGTTTATTGTAAGTGGAGTGGCTAGGAGAGTGAAGCCTGACTTTATTGACACGTGCGCGCGTATAAAGATATCATGTAGTTCTCCTCGAAAGAACTTGCCCACTGTAGGCGCATGCTCCAGAGTAAACACTTAAACCTCTTCCGCTCCGTCAAATTCAACATCATCCTTTTTGCCGTTTTGGCCTCCGCTTCGGCATTGGGGACATTCCTGCCGCAAGCCAGTGATGCTCCTGAAAAAGTTCAGGCCTTCCTGGCCACGCACACATTTCTGGGTCCCATCTTTAACTTCCTGGGATTTTTCAACCTTTACTACAGTTTCTGGTTCACCGGATGCTTGGGCCTCATGGCCTTCGACATCGTGGTGTGCAAGCTCAACAAAACTCCCCCCGATGCCGGTTTGTCCCGGCTTCCTCCCGAGTTCGATCCTCGCGAAAAAAACACTACGGATCCCGAGGCTATGCTTCGGTTAAAACCCTACCGGTCCCAGTGGAGCTTGGGGAAAAAAAGGATTCTGGCGCAACCCATCCGAGATTTCTTTAAAAAATGGGGCTATGCCTGGGAAGAATCTGAGTCTTTCCAGGGACTTCAATTGTGGGTGGGTACCCGCCACCGGATTCAGCGCTGGGGCTCTTACATCTCCCACGTCAGCTTGGTGGTGTTGCTTTTGGGGGCTTTGATCCGAGGCTTGTTCGGTTTTTCTGAGGTGGTTCCCGTTTTAGAGGGGAGATCCCGGATCATGGACCATAAGCCTTGGGAGATTTATGTGGACCGCTTTGAAGTGGCCTATTATCCCGGCACCCTGAACCCCAGCCGCTTCAGCTCCGACCTTCGAGTGTACGAGAGAAAAGGACTTAAAAAAGGTAAAAACGGGGAGGACTGGTATGAGGAAGACCCTTTTGAAGAGGGGCGACTTTTGGGTCAAAAGAAGATTTTGGTGAATGATCCCTTGGCACTGCCTGCCGGGCAAGGCCAATTGGGCAAGATTAAAATCTACCAGGCTTCTTGGGGGGCGGGAGGCATGTTCCGCAGCGTCACCCTTGAGCTGGGAAAACACAAGGTTCAGGCTCCCCAAAGAACGCGAGTTAAGATCCCTGGAGCCCCGATCGAGCTGGAGGCGGATCTCATGCTGCCCAACTTTACGGTGGGGAAGGGTAACCGGGCCGATTCGGAATCCATGGACTTAAAGAATCCTGCGGTTCGGCTGTTCTTTTATCATCAGGGTCAGAAAACCGTTCCTCTCTGGCTTTTCAAAAACTGGCCGGAGCTCTGCTTCGCCGAAGATGAGAACGGAGTGCTTCATCACGCTCCCACTCCACCTTTTCGATTGGCGGCGATCGATCCCATCCTTTTTTCCGGGCTCCAGGTGGGGTATGACCCGGGATTTCCCGTTGTGATGACTGGGGCCCTCGGGCTTTTGTTGGGACTTTCGGCTCTGTTCTACTTGCATCGCCGCAGGGTGTGGGTATTGGTTAAAAAAGAAGGACCGCATGCACAGATCCTGGTGGGGGGGTGGAGTTCCCGAGGGCCGCGAGATTTTCAAAAGGAGTTTGATCGGCTGATGGAGGATTTAAAGGCCCGAACGGGGGCCATTTCTGAATCGGCAGTTGTGTCCAATAAACAGATTGAGTACGATACCATTGGAGGATAGGGCATGGAACTAGGATTATTTAAGCTGGCCTTTGCGCTTTACACCGTTTCTTTGGCTTTGGCTCTAGGTTATGTTTTTGCTAAACGAGAGGAATGGGTAGGGTGGCTCTGGAAAATTTTGGGGGTAGGGCTAATAGCACATTTCATGAGTTTTGCGGTTCGGACCTACTCTTTCTGGCAGATTCCGGAGAATCGCTTTTTTCTGCCCATAAACACATTTTTTGGAGCTCTTTCCTATTTAGCGTTTGCGGTGGCGCTCGTCTTTTGGGTCGTAGAAGGGAAACACAGACTTAATATTTTGGGCGTTTTTGTCCTCCCTTGGACTTTCTTAGCTGCCGGGGCGGCGCTTCTTTTCGCCGATCCCTCCATCAGCGGGCTGGTGCCGGCCCTGCAGAGCTACTGGATCAACATCCACCCCATGGTGCTCATGACTTCCTACGCGGCTTTCGCCAACGCTTTTGGGGTGGGCCTGGCTCTTTTGATTCAAGACCATCAGATCAAATCCCGGAAACCTTCGGAGTTGTCCTATCGATTGCCGGCGATTGAAGATTTGGACCAACTGAACTATCGGATCATCGCTGTGTTTTTTCCCGTGCTGACCATCGGCATCATCATGGGAGGCATCTGGGCGTATAATGCCTGGGGAAGATTCTGGGGCTGGGATGCCAAAGAAACCTGGGCTCTGATCACGTGGTTCATCTATGTGATTTATCTGCACATGAGATTTTTTGGCGGGGTTCGCGGCAAAAAAACAGTGTATCTTTCCATGGCGGGTTTCGCCAGCATCATTTTCACGTTTATAGGCGTGAATTACCTCAGTGAACTGCATGGTTATCTTTCTAATTAAGGGTTAGGGCTCGGTAAGAAATAAGTGACACAACTCGCCATGTCCATTTTGGAGCGAGACAAGGAGCGAAGAGCGCGGTGATGCTGAAGGTATCATAAGCGATGAGCGACGCAGTAGCAGCCCAAAATTGCCTTGGCCCCGAAGGGGGAGGCCCATTTTTGGCCCCCCTCTTCGTTGCTCGATCGGTTACAATGCACTGCGGCATTGCTCCCTCCTCGCGCCCCTGGCCGTACGGAAAATGGGGCCAGGGACCGTGCCCAAAGACGTTCTCCTTACGGCACGGCCTAGAAA
>JACQJM010000058.1 GCA_016205045.1 Elusimicrobiota bacterium
AAATAAGGATAATCCATTCTGTCTTTTTCACGAGGACCCCCAACGCTAGGGTTTTTGGAGTTCTTTTTCAACCGCCGAAATGGCTCGGTTGGCTTTTTCTTTCACTTTTTCCGCTGTCTTCGCCATCTGTTTTCCCTTGCGCGGATCCAGCTGAACCGGAAGGGCTTGCTGAATGTCCTTAAAGCTTGGCTGTCTCAGTTTAAGATAGCCGAAGTAAAAAGCAGCCGCAACAATGATCAACAGGATTAATTTTCTTTTGGTCATCATCATGGTCTTATTCTACCAATTTGAGACATCTGTTTTTGGACCTCCGTAATAAAATCTGCTAAGTAGGACCCCACCAAAGGGAGGCTGATGGCCTGAGAGAACATTTTACTGATCAGCACAATAACGACTCCTGAAAGAAGGCTTACGCCTAGAGCGAATCCCAGCCCGCGGGCGATTCCCACAAAAAAATTGAGCCAAAAAATCCTCCAGGGCTTTCCTAGAACTTCCTGCATCCATAAAAATTCCGTGGGATATCCGGGATGGGATTCGGTTAGTTTGCGTTTGACTTTTTCGGGAGAGGACTTCCACTTCATATTTTTACCGACTTCAAAATCATTTTCATCAACCTAGATTATACAGAATTTAAACTTTGGCTTTTGAATGGGATTCAGGTTAGAGCAAGAGAAAATTTGATGGCATCGGAAACAGCCGACATCTTTTGAGGGGAAAGGTTGCAGATGCAATCTGTGAGAATGGATTTGGGTATGGTGAAGAGAACATCCGCATTGATAGCGCAGGTTTTGGACATCCCATCTTCTTTGCCCAGCAGAACTTCTGTGGGAATCTGGCGGATGGTGCGGGTAATTTGGATAACCGTGATCGATTGACGAATCTGTATCGCTTTGTTGCGTGAAATGAGCAGAACAGGTCTTTTGCCTGCGGGTGGAGGTAATTCAGCCCACCAAACTTCTCCTCTCTGCAATTACCAGTCCTCCTGACTAAAAATAGAGGAAGAGGCTTTTAAGGCCGCTCTGATGTCCGTTATTTCTTCGGGATGGGTCTGATAACCTGCTACGTAGCGAGATTCAAGTTCTTTAACTTTTTGGATTCCAAAGTAGGTCTCTAGGGCGTTAGTATATAGAGTGCTGCGCGAGAGTCCTTGTTTTTTTCTGCTAATCTCAGCCTTCTCAAAAGTTTTCCGTGGAAGACTGATGGCTGTTTTGATCGTTTTTGCCATATCGTTTTGTAATACTATGGTTATACCATTATTATACCTCTCTCCCTCAAATCTGTCAAGGGCTCGTTTCAACTCACGTGTTGACTATTCATGGACCTTTGCAAAAAGTGCGGCCCCGCAAACAGCTGCGGGACACTTAGCCAAGCGAGATGTGAAAATGGCGGAAGGGGTGGGATTCCCTGTCCGCCTCTGGAGGAGAACCCACGATAAAGTACGGAGGGGGGGAGATTCGAACTCCCGAGAACCCTTGCGGGCTCTAGCGGTTTTCGAGACCGCTCGTTTCATCCGCTCACGCACCCCTCCAAAATAGAACCGCTCCTTGTCGGCAGGGACAAAAGGGAACCTTAGTTCCCTGAAAGGAAGCATTACTCTATTTGCTTATTATATCAATATGCGGGTGGGAGTTACTGGTGAGGAGCTACGTGATCGAGCACCAGGAGTGCTTGTTTTTTAACTCTACATCCTATAGAGTGGGTCAGCATAGAAATGCAAAGCACTCCACAAGCCACGCACACTATGACGGGGCCCAAGGGTAGATCACGGGTATAGGATACATAAAACCCGGTGAAGGCGCTCAGTCCTCCGCAGAAAGAAGCCAGCAGGGAGAAAGAGATGATTCCTCTCGCCCAGGGAAGAGCGGCCATGGGAGGAATGACAAGAAATCCAAAAATCACGAGCGGCCCTACCGTCATGACACCCAGGGAAATGGTGAGACCCACGATAAAATAGAGCAGGATATCCCAGCCCAGCACGTTCCGACCCAGAGTAATGGCCATGTCCCGGTCATAGGAAACCAAAAGGAACTCTTTCCGGAAAAAAAACATGCAGGCTGTGATGATTCCAAAAACGTCCAGCATGGCATGAAAATCGCGTTCGGAGATGGAGACAATCTCTCCCTTTAACAGTCCCAGCATCTCTGTTTCACCCGCCGCGTTCCAGGCCACGAACAGAATGGAGCCCGCCCACGACAAAGCGTAGAGGACGCCGATGCGGCCTTCCGAAATTCCTTTTCCGCGGCGCTCCAGAATGGCCAGGATCAGGATGGCCAGGCCCGTGAAAAGGAAAGAGCTGATGATGGCCAGGTGTTTTTCTTGGTTCCCGCTTCCGGACAGAACGTGGAACCCAAGCCCTTGAAGCATGAAGGCGAAGGCGATCCCGGCGGTGGAAACTTGAGGAAGGGCGATCCCCCAGAAAACCAGGCGGCGCAGCAAGAAATAGATTCCCACAAGGGGGCAGACAAATCCCACCATCACGCTGCCATAGAGAGCATGGTGCAGGAGAAAATCGGGCCGGAGAATCTGGAGGAATGTGCTCACAGTTCTGTCTTAAACACTTCAGCGAGTTTACTGTTGGCCAACATTTCAGGAGTGGGTCCTGAGATCACTTTTCCCTCGTCGCACCAGACAATGTGAGTAAAAAGGCCTTTTTCCGCTTGAATGCGATGACTGACCATCAGGATCGTCAAGCCTCGCTCTTCTTTAAGATGCTTGAGCAATTTTAGGACGGCTTTCTGAGTGGTGATGTCTATTCCGGCCAAGGGTTCATCCAGGGTCAAAATTTGCGGTTCGGCGGCCAACGCGCGGGCAATAAGAACACGTTGTTTTTGGCCGCCGGAGAGATCGCTGTAACGCTTATCTGTTAAATGGGCTGCCCCGCAGTCGGCTAGGCAACGATGAATAAAAGCCTTGTTCTTAATGCGCAGTGCGAAACGATGGTAAGTTCCCATGGCCGCGACGTCGAACGCGGATAGGGGATAAATGGGGTCGAGTTTTTCCTTTTGAGGAACATATCCAAACCGTAAAGAATCGGGGGTGGCGCCTTGCCAGACACATTGTCCTTTTAAACAGGGAATCAAATTCAGTATGGTTTTGAGCAAGGTAGTCTTGCCCGATCCATTATGTCCTAATATTCCTATGAAGGAGCCGGGTTGAACTTCCACATCCACCCCGGTAAGGATGGGCTGTTCTCCGTACCCCAGGGAGGCGTGTTTCAAGCGCAATAGGGGTTCACTCATGAACGTGGCGGGCCCTTCACACGGCCCTGCTTACTAGGAAGGCAAATAAAGCGCCGCACAGAGTCAAGGCAATGGTGATCACGGAGCTATCCTTGCTGTGCGCTTCGGGAAGAATATCACTGGCCCCGATATAGAGTAAGAGGCCGGCAAAAGAGCCTAAATAGAGAGTCAAAAAATGAGGGGATATGGAAAATAGAAATGTGGACAAGACCCCTAATATGGGTGCTAGGGCATCCAGAGTCAAAAAGAGCAGCGCACGTCGAAGAGTATTTTGATGGTTCAGCATGACGGTGACGCTGTTCATGCCGTCCGTAAAATCATGGGCGATGACTGCGATGGAAACAGCAACACCCACCCCATGACTAATCTGGAACCCCAATCCAATGCCCACGCCGTCCATGAAGCTATGCCCTGCCAGAGCCAATGCGGAAAAAATGCCTACTTGCGGATGTTTGTGTTGGGCGTACTGATGCTCATGGGCATGGTGAATCACAATAAGCTTTTCTAGGGTGTGGAAAATCAAAAAAGCGGTGACGAGCGCTATCATGATCTCGGTAGGATCGAAGTCGTATACCTTTACCTGGTGGATGATTTCGGGGAAAATATCAAAGCTCACCACCCCCAACAAGACGCCGGCCGTAAATCCCATCAGAAGATGGAGCTCTTTGCGATATTTTATGGCGCACAGCCCCCCCAAAATCGTGGACAAAAATGTCGCGGTGGTGAATAAGAAAAGCGTCATCCTTTGATTATTCTAAACATTTTTGAGGATGGGTACCATCTCATTATACCGAAAGCGCCCTGCAATGCTAGCCGGGCTCTTTGCCCATGGCCGAGAGCAAGGCCTTGAGATTGTGTTCCGAGAACTTGATGAATGTCTCCGTGTTCGCAAAGGCATTGGCCATGGTTCCTATCACCGCAATCCGAGCCCCCGTTTTGGCCGCCAGCCATTCACAGGTTTTGGCATCATACTGCTGTTCCCTGACGATGAGCTTGACGTTTTGCTCTTTCATCTTTTTAACCAGCTGCTCTAAGTGGGTGGGGGTAGGGGCGATGCCGGGTTTCAGCTCCACGGTGTCTATGAAGTCTATGCCGCTGAAGCGGCCCAAGTAGACCATGTCCTTGTGATAAGAAACAGCCTTGACGCCCTTGAGGGGTGCGACCCATTTTCGCCACTCCACCAGCTTGGCTTCCAACTGGGCAACGTAGGCTTTGAGGTTTTTCTGGTACTCTGCAGCATGTTCCGGATATATCCGCGACATTCCCGCAGCGATATTGCGGGCGATGATCGGCCCATTCGCGGGGTCCACATTATAGTGAGGGTTCCCTTGGGGATGAATCTCTCCTTCGGCACGGCTGAGAGTCTCGGGTTTTTCGAGAATCTTTATGCCCTCTGAGCAGTCGATGCAGCCGGGGCCTACGCATCCCTTAACCGTATCCGCGCGCATCTTTGGATTGACCGCGACATCCAGAAGGCCGGGAAGGAAGGAATGCTCAATCGTCAGACCGAGGTAAACCACTCCCTCCGCGCGGTTGAGCTTGGTCACGAAGCTGGGCCGCATGATCACTTGGTGAATATCCTCCGTTCCACGGGAAAGCCCTTGCACGTAAACCAGGTTCCCTCCGATCTGTTGGGTGATGTCCACCAGATCAGGGACGGTGGCCACAAGGAGTAGCTTCGCCTGCGCTTGCAGAGATAAGGCTAGGGACAGAAAAGGAATTGCACAAATAATATTTTTTTTCATAGTTTAAATCTACTTTTTGTTTTACCGATCCCGGAAACCATGAACATGATAACCCAGCACGCCTGTCCATTGCAGGCCCACGATGTTATTGCGCGGATTCCCTGGAACATTGTCGGTAACGTAGGAGTACACAAATCGCAGTCTTTGAAATTCCGTGAGGTCATAGGTCAAAAAACCCGAGTAAGTACGGGTAATTTGGCTGGGTTGGTCTAAATCTTCTGTCAGATCCACCAGCACGCCGGGTCGCCAGTGACGGCCCATCTTGAGCTGGATGTGGGAAAAACCGGAGTGAGCCTTGACCCGTTCTCGCGGCATCATGGTGGTTAGGTTGAAGCGTTGCTCGTCGTTCTGGAATACTTCCGTGCCCCAGACAATGCCTCGGTAGAGCCCGCCTCGGGTGGGATGATAACGGTAGGTTAGATCCGCCCCGTGGACAGTTCTCCATGTATTGCCGCGTACTTCCATTCCTGTCCCATCGGTGACGAATCGCTTGGGCGTCCAGGCGGTATTCATTCCGAGTTCAATGCTGTGATCATCTCCCAGGTCTGCGTAAGTGTTCAGGCGCCCTAGATAAGTGAACTCATACAAGGAGCGTGGCACGGCGTTGTCAGCGCGTGTGTTTTCCGCGCCTATCTTGTTGAAGGCGCCTACGGTCGCATTGAGATAGAAAGGTGTGGGCAACAACAAAGAAGCCTCCACCCCATCGCCTTGAGTTTCTCCATCAAGGAAGGTGTCCAGCGACCTCGGCCGGTCGATGACAGGCAGCTCATGATCGTGGAAGTGAGCCAAGCGACCCAAGGCAGCGAACAAGCGACCCCCCCGAATCTTGAGATTATAAGGAAGCGCCGTTGTCTCTAGGGCGGCTTCTTCCACCTCTACTCCGTCAGGCGAACCCGTTAATATGGCCCACCCTTTTAAGAAGGGATCAATGGGTGCTCCCAGATTAAGTTCCGCAGCCCGGAATAGGTAATTCCCTTTATTGGCGGTGTGATGATAGACCGTGTCTAAGGCAATTCCCATGGCCGGATTGAAGGCGGATAGGGAATTCTCGGCAGGGGCTCCTTCTAGTTTATTGAGACGGTCTTCAATGGATTTTAGGCGGTCGCTGGAGTCTTGAGCGATGGCGAAGACAGGTGCTAACAGAAACAGTGAACATAAAATAATACGCATGGGACTCCTCCTGTGAAATTAAAAGACGGTATTCCTAAATAAATTAGAACTTGTGGCCGAACGGATGTTCTAGCTTAGAGGAGGGGATCGTGCGGAAGCTTCGCCTGGGACCAGAGGGATGGCCAGTACTGTTCTTGCAGTGGGTATTTGCACCCAGCTCAAAGTGGCAAAGAGGGTGGGAACAGCATGGGGCAGTTGGCGAATAGCTTGGTTGCCTAAGACGCAAGTGTGGCAGGATTTTTGGGTAGGTTGAGCATGAAAATGCGCCGCTTGAAACCCAATGAAAATAAGGAAAGCGAACGCGATCAACCCCAGGAGGGGACGTTTCATGCCCTCATCTTACAACAAGCAATGGAAATATTCAATGAGATTTTTAATTAGGGCTTGGCCCTTACTGGACGAGTTGGGCTTCGATCTCGTTTTTGAAGGTGTACTGGTTGACCTGCTTGGTTTCGTAAAAAACGCCTGTCACGGTTACCGCTTGGCCGTTGGATAAGCCTAACTTTCCCCATGAAAACACGTGAATGTAACGTCCTGAGTCAGAAAGGGTAAACGTGGTGTACTCTTTCCCGTTTTTTGACGTCGCATGCTTCAGGCGCTGAATTTTTCCCGTCACACTTACAGTTTGTTGGTTGTATTCGCTTGGAGAGGACATAATTTTAGCCACCGTAGTGCGAACCTGAGCGGTCAATACTTTGGAGGAAAGAGGGGTTAGGCTGGCCGAGAGAAGCAGGACCAGCAATTTGCGGGAGAGGGGCTGGGAAGTTTTTTCCGGCATAAGGGTCTCCTATAAACTTTTAGATTGGATCTTCAAAGATAGAATGACACCGAGAAGGAAGGCGTGCAAGGGTCATGGGGCCCATGTGGGTCTAGGACTTAGGACCGTGTCAGAGTTTTAGAAGAAATTAGCTATCCAACCCCTATTTTGATTTGCGCCCAGTAGGAATCGAACCTACATCTCGACCTTCGCAGGGTCGCGCTCTATCCGTTGAACTATGGGCGCGAAATTCTCATGAATTGGCACATTTTCTACATCTAAATTATAGCAGTTTCGGAATTGAGCGGAGTGAAGAGAGATTTAGATTGAGATGCCTTTGATCTGCTCCACAAGAGCCTTTTGGATTTGGTTAGCGACGGCGGAATCAAAGGCCAGACCGCATCGGAACCCGTTCTTGTATCTGGCTGTCCAGACGATGGAAGCCTTGACCTGCTTGAACTCTCTGCGGCCGATGGTAAATCCTAAGGTAAATTGATCCGAGATACCCACTGGAAAGTCGGCGTCGAGACATACCCCAAAGAGGGAGATATCGTGGACCAAGCAGTCTTTTCGGGTTTGAAATCGGATGTGATCATAGACGGAGCAGGTGATTAATTCGACAATCCGTGGGGCGCGTCTTTTTTCATTGGGATTTTTAGACGAAGGGCCGTGGTTAGACACTTTGAAAATTCTGAGCATTGTTTTAAACATAGAAGGATTTGCTCCGCGGAGGGAAGCTGTTTTGTGGTCGAAATTATAGGATTTTTTAATTGAATGACGATAGTCGTTTTGAAGCGAAACAGTTTTTTGAGGTTTCGGTCGGGTCAGCCATTACCGGGATCCGGTTCCTACGGGGAGAGTGGATAGCTGGCATAGGTTAGGATCGCCCAGATATTTTTGGGAGAGCTTTCTAATGATGAAATCAGCTCTTTCTTTAGAATGGTCCACTGTCAGGCCGGAGGCATGCTCAACAGCGTGCATCCCCTCATGCATGATGGTGAACGCGAGCCCCGCAACTCTTTTTTTATGAGCAGGCCAATTTTCGTTGATAACAATTATTTTCTTTTTTGGACGGTACTCGCCTGCCG
>JACQJM010000049.1 GCA_016205045.1 Elusimicrobiota bacterium
CGCATGCTCCGTATGACTCTGCCGGATGCCCCTTTACAGACTCTTCCTCCGCACCATGTTTTATTTAAAACATTTTATCTGATTCGCACACTGGGAGGCCGGGCGATGGTGGAACCCTCACTACAAGGTATTTCTTGGGGAAAACGCCTGGTCGTCGTTTACTCCCGCAATGATCTTTTAGGAGCCTGGATTAAAGATAATCTGGGAAACCCTCTTTTTCCTTGCATTCCCCGAGGAGAGGCCCAGCGTTGGGATGCTAAAAAAATGACGGTCAACATTCTCTTTTATGCCCTCACAGGAAATTATAAAGAAGATGCGGTCCACCAACCTTACATCCTTCAGAAAATGCGAGCGGAGCCAATTCCCCACTAATGCGCCTTCTCTTTGAAACTCCTTGGACATGGGCTCTAGCCGCCCTCGCGGCCCTTCTTCCTTTGGGATGGTACACCTACCACCAACGACCTCAACTGCTGCGATGGCTACGCCTACTTTTCGTGGGCCTGCTGCTACTTCTTCTTCTCAAACCCTCTTTGATGTTGATACAAAAAACAACCGAAAAACCTCGTCTAACACTTCTCATCAACCGGAGTAAATCAATGGGCATCAAAGAAAAGCTCCCAGGGTCTTCTGCGCAAAAAACCCTCACCCGCTGGCATCAGGCTCTTGAATGGTTGAGCGAAAAACTACCGGATCTGGAAAAAAAAGCTCAGGTCCAGTTCTATGCCTGGGGAGAGTATGCCGAACGCCAATCCCTTTCGCAACTTCGCTCCCTCTCTCCTTCTGAAACGCTCACCAGCTTAGAAACTGCCTTGCAAGAAGTATTGCGAGAGGAACCTCAACAGATTTGGATTCTATCCGATGGGGTGGAAGAGTCTTCCGAGGATTTGGTTCCTTTATTGGATCATCTTCCTGTTCCTTTGAATGTTCTAGGCGTGGGAAAACCCGAAAAATATTCAGGTGGAAAAATCGCCCGCATACAACTACCTGATTTCACTTTCCTCCATCTCCCATTTGAAATTCATGTCGATTGGGAAATTAAAAGCAAGAAAGGACAACGCATTCCTTTAAAACTGTTCCGGAATAAAAGATTGCTGGGAGAGCAACTGCTCTCCTCTAACACGGAAGAGGAAATAGGACACAGCACCTTTACGGTCTATCCGGGATCCCTGGGAAGAGAAACCTACCGCGCAGAATTAGATCAAAGCTTCTCAGAATCTTCCACGGATGTGCTGAGGCAAAAATGGAGAATCATGCACCTGACGGGAAGACCGAGTTTTGAGTATGCCCACTTGCGCGATCTTTTGAAATCAAACCCCAACTATGAACTGGTTTCTTTTGTCATCTTGAGAAATCCTGACAACATTATGCCTGTTCCTGATTCAGAACTTTCCCTAATCCCTTTTCCCGCACAAGAAATCTTTGTTCAGGATCTATTTCGTTTCGATCTGTTTATCCTGGAAAATTTTGCCTGGTCTAAATTCGGTCTTCCCCTTTCCTATTTGGAATCCTTAAAAACATTCGTATCACGCGGAGGAGGGCTTTTGATTATAGGGGGAGAAAATGCCCTCATAGGAGGCGGCTACAAAGCAACCGCCCTAGAAGCTCTTTCCCCCATAAACTTTCAATCGGGAGGCAATGATTTCCATTTCAACTCTTTTAAACCTAAACCTTACAACCAAAGTCTTCAACATCCTTTGTTGCAATGGATGCTTCCTCCCGGCGGTGGCACTAAATCCTCATCTCCTGGACGTGCCCCAGGAGATGATTTCAATTCTCTTTGGAACCATCTGCCTCCCTTAGAGGGATTTCACTCTTATGATTCATTAAAACCAGGTGCCATTCCCCTTTGGGTTCATCCTTCCCAAAAAACGCCCCTGGGCCAGGAAACTTCCATCCTCACCAGTTGGTCCTATGGTAAGGGCAAGGTGCTTCTCTGGGCAAGCCCCTCCACATGGAAATGGAAATTGGCAGGAGGGTTAAACCCTCGAATATCCTCCTTTTATGCCCGCTTCTGGACCCGCAATATCCAATACCTCACGGGAGACCTCGATTTTAAAAGAGTACGATGGTCCCCTCTTCCCCAGGCTTGGCTTCGCAAAGATCCTCTTCCATTGAGTTTCACCGTATTCGATGAAACTTTTCAGCCTTTCAAAGATCCTGTTCACATCCGGGTGCATTGGTTTCGGCCAGGCCAGACCTCACCCGAAATACCTCTTGTGAGACCTGAGGAAACAGGACGCTACCAAGTAGAGTTGCACAACTTTAAAAAAGGTCCCCAACGTCTAAAAGTTTGGGTCCATGCTCAAGGAAAACTGATTGGAGAAGATGAGATAAAATTTGAGTGGAATGACTCTCTTTCCTCCTATGAGGCCTTCAATAGGAATGCTCTGGTGAAAATAGCTCATAAAGCCCGCGGGAATTACTCGGATCTGAACCAGCTAGAGATAAAAACGTGGCTTCGAGAATTACCTCCTTCCAAGGAAGGTCAGGTGGTTGTGGGCAAAAAAAATCTATGGGATTCCCCTCTATTTTTAGGTTTGCTGATAGGTTTGATTTTTCTAGAATGGATTCTGCGGCGCATGAGAGGATACTCCTAGTTAGAAAACGATGAAGTATGAATGATGAATCGCAAATAAGAATCAACATCTGGTTGACCTCCTTTTTCTTTATCTTCTCCTTTACGCTCTACCTTTACACGATGCCTCCCGACATCGCTCCCTACCGGGATGCGGGTGAAATGGCCGTGGCCGCTCAAACCCTATCCGTAGCGCATCCTCCCAGCTATCCCCTCTACATCCTTTTGGGGCATTGCTTCCAAAAACTTCCCTTAGGAAGCCCTACGTTTCGACTCAATCTCCTTTCCGCCTTGGCGGGAGCCAGCGCGGTAGCCCTTCTTTTTCAACTGATCTCCTCTTCCTTTGGTTTGGGAGCAGGAACTCTAGTCGCTTCGTTCTGGATGATCAACCTCACATTCTGGCACGTTTCACAGGTTTCCGAGATGTACAGCCTGCATGTTCTCTTGATCCTGCTTTTATGGAAAATCCTTGACCCCACCGCGAGCACCACCTCGCGCCCTAAAGTTTTCCTGTTTTCTTTTATGGTCGCATTGTTCTTAGGAAACCGCTCAGACCTCCTCCTCCTGCTCCCCGCCATACTTTGGATTTTCTATCGCCAACAGTTTTTTTCTTCAAAAACCTCCCTGCGAACCTATTTTTTTGCTCTTGGATTTTTTTTGCTGGGATTTTCCATCTATCTCTATTTACCCATACGATCCAACCAAACCCCTTGGCTCAACTGGAATAATCCCAGCCACTGGTCAAATTTTGCAGCTTCCCTCACCCGCAAAAGTTATGGGGCGAGCTTGGACATGCTCTCAAAACAATATCAAACCGGAGAACTTTTTGGGGCCAACCTATGGAAAAATGCGGAACACCTGAAGGAAAATATGGGGTGGTTGGGCCTGCTTCTTTGTTTCCTGGGTTCTGCCCTCCAGGCACGACAGGAAAGCAGCCGATGGTTCGCTATTTTTCTGGCTTATTTTTTCTCCGGACCTCTTTTTTTATTTCTTGCCAATATGCCGCCCAACCCTCACGCCATGGCCATTGTCGAACCCCACTATCTTTTTTCCGACATCTTTCTCCTGTTTTGGATGGCCTACGGGATTCGAGCGCTTTTGAACAAATATCCCTGGGCATGGGCACTCTGTCTAGGACAACTCCTAGTCCTGATGATCCCCCATACGATCCATTCTTTCCGCCGATGGAATTTTTTAGCTCAGGATTACGCTCATAATGTGCTGTCTTCTTTGCCTCCACAATCTTTGGTCGTGGCGCGCAAAGACGTTCCTCTATTTAGCCTCTGGCATCAACAAGTCCTTTTAAAAAACAACAGCTCCATTCCACTCCTGGCTCAGGGTCTTTCAGGAACCCCTTGGTATCAAGATAACTTTAATCGCCAATATGGCATAGGAAAACCCATTTCGCTAAAACAGAATGATCCGGAATCCTGGGAAAAGACTCAATCCCTCTTATCCCGCAGAGTTTTTGCCACCCACGACACAGAACTTCCAAATTTCATGAATACCGCGCCTTATGGTCTTGTGGCAGAAATTCAGTCTTCCACGCCGCTTCAAGAACCCTGGCCGCTCTATGTTCTTCGGGGCAATGATCGCTATGAAGAACAGACAGATTTTTTTAGCTCCGATCTCGTTGAGGCCTACGCCTTGGGTTGGTACCGTCAAGCGGCGTTCCACATAACCCACCCCTCCCCGAAGGAAAAGCAGGGGAATATCGATCGAGCTCTTTACTTGGCTTGGGGAATCAAGAAAGAGTTCCCCGAGATTCCTCTGTCTTTGGGCATTTTGGAATCAAACCGCGGCCACTGGCCCTCGGCCGCTCACTTTTTCAGAAGGTCAACTCAACTTTATGAAAGACAAAGAATCCAGACGGAAGCCTACCATTCTCTGCCCGCCCTCAAAGACAGTGTCCGGAGTTCCAGCGCCCTGGCCTATTTGAATTTAGGCGTCTCGTTGGAAAAACAAGGCAAGAAGGAAGAGGCGGAAAAAATGTACCAGGAAGCCCTAGAGAGAAATCCTCAATTGGCGGAAGCCCACTACAACACCGCCATTCTTTATTGGAATCGCGACTGGAACCGTGTATTAGAAGAACTGAGGGAAACCTTAAGATTGGATCCCAACCACCTGCGCGCACGTCAAGCGTTAGGTCAGGTGGAGCGTCGCGGAAAGTAGGAATATCGGAACTGAAACATACCCAACAAATCCCATCCTCCCTGATAGGTGAGGTAAGAGATTTCAAAATTCAACTTGAGGAATTGTCCCAGCCTGAAGTTCAGCAGCATCGGATTCGCCGGAGCGCCTTGAGGCTTGATCCACTCCACGACCACGGGATAAGAACCGGAAACTAACCAGGTCACACCTCCAAATAAAAGATTATGAGAAGTGGCTTCTTGTCCGGGATGGCCCGAAAATTTTAGCGCTTCGGGCGTCAAAAACTCCGAGAGAAGAGAAAGCTGGTCCGCCGCATTGCCCTCCATATATCCAAAACTTGTGATCCATTTGGGAAACCATCTTTTGCTCGCCACCACATAGATCCCTCCTAATCCTTTGGTTTTTTTTTGATCCACCTTAAGAGAAACGGAAGGAGAATTAAGGGTGGGTTGCGGAGCATCCCTAAAAGCAAAAGTTCCCTGAGCACCCGCCGCCAAAGCAGGACGCCAACCCTGTTCAGTCTGGATTTGCATTTTCCCGTCCACCGTTAAAAACCACTGCCCAACGCGATCAATATAATTAGTTTTAGCGGTGGTCCAACTCAAAGAATTTTTGCCATATAACCTTCCGATGTAGTAGGCCGCGTTAAAGTCCAATCCCAAGCCAATCGCATTTTTACCGTAGCCTCGATAAGCATTGGGCATCAACACCATTCCGCTTAAGCTAGTGGGAGGTTCTGGATGAGCCGTGGCAGCAGGTGGAGAAGGCGCAGAAGCAGAAGAAGGTGTTTCTTGAGCTGCGCTGACGGGAGCCGTGGAGGAAGGAACTACCTGCAGAAGCTGGCCATAAAGAACAGGGGTTGGTAATTGGGGGCTAGGGATTAGCAAAAAAATAAACAAATAAAATTTCTTCATACCAACTTCCAACCCCCAACCCCCAATCCCAATCTGATAATCAAGTTAGCGACTACTCCGGCCGCCACATCGTCCAAAACAATGCCAAACCCTAAGGGCATTTTCTCCAGAAACCTAAGCCCGGGAACTTTCATCACATCAAAAAATCGAAATAGGACAAAAGCGAGAAGAAGAACCGGCCAGTGGCGAGGCAAAAAAGCCATGGCTGTCCAAAACCCAACCGTTTCATCGATCACGATTCTTGAGTCATCTGGATTTCCCAAAGCCTTCTCTGCTAACCCGCTTACGACGATGGCCCCCAAAAGACTCAGAACCCAAAACCTAATGAAGGGCAGCGTATTTTGAGGAACATAAGGCATCAAAAAAAGGCCCCACAAAGTTCCCACCAATCCGGCTCCCGTCCAAAACGTCCGACGGAAGAATCGATACGGAATATAGCTTAAAAAAAGACCAGTAGCAATTGCCTTAACAATCCATAATAGAAAGGGATGAGATATAAGATATGAGATATGAGATGTGAAAGATACCCCTTCCTTTTCCGTTACAATCTCTTTACTCATCACACATCCCTCATCTCTCGCATCACCACGATTGTTTCAGGATTTGACGATAACGGTAAAGATAAAAGACTCCGCTGGCCCAAGTAACCAAAAGCATCAATAAAGTCAAGTAGTACGGAAGCTCATGCAAAAAAACCGGATAGCTTTTCCAAACTGCCTTTAAGTTAAGCACCAATAAAATGAACAGCACGCATACCGACTGAATCCCCATCTTCCATTTTCCCCAATGCTGTGCGGCCAAAACTTTCTTTTGCAAGGCAGCTAACACTCTTAAGCCCTGCACCAAAAACTCAGGGACCAATATGCCGAAAACAGCCCATAGAGGAATCCCCAGCCCAGGAACTACCCCAAAGGCCATCAGGGCTCCCGCCACTAGAATTTTATCCGCAATAGGATCTGCAATGGCCCCGAAAGAGCTTATGGTTCCTGTTTTTCTAGCAATAAGACCATCCACCCAATCTGTAAAAGAGGCCACCACAAAAACTGCCAAAGCCAATAAGTGAGACCAAAAATGAGGCATCCAAGTGAATAAAAAAAGGAAAAAGGCCAATACAATACGGGAAAGAGTAATTTGGTTGGCTAGGGTCATTTGCGGCCAGAAAACAACACAAAATCACCTGAAGGGCTTCTAGAAAGCTGATCCAAGGAAAGAGACTTGCCATCCAGCATTACCTGAATAGATTCAGGAGTGGTGGTGCGCAAGACAGCAGATTCCTTGCCCTTCCACTCTTGAGACACCCCTCCCGGAACCTTACCTTCAAAAGAAAGTTTTCCATCAATCGCAAGTCGAATCCAAGAAGGTTCCATAAACTTTACCTGCAGGGAGAATTCCTTGGCGGGAACGGAAAGATCTGAAAAAGAAGAAGATTCCGCTTCTTTTTCTTTAACTGTCTTCTTGTCCTTCCCCGGATTAAATTTCCAAAATAAAAGAATAACCACTGGAAGCAACAAGAAAAATTCCCAGTGGAATCCCAGGGAGGAAAGAGATAGTTTTTCTACGCTGCGTTGCTTCTCTTTTTTTTCTTTTTCAAGAGGCGCA
>JACQJM010000064.1 GCA_016205045.1 Elusimicrobiota bacterium
CTCAGGTTCATCTATTGGTGGCTAGGGGCTGGGTCCTTGGGTTTGGCCTAATTTTATGAAGCTAACGAAAGATGCCTAGAAAAAGAAATCTTCCGAGATGGCGCAAGAGTTGAAAGCGGCTTCTCTTATTTTCTTTGCGGACTATAAAGGAATGAAATTTATGGACCTGGCGGAGCTGCGGAAAAGATTAAAACCTTTGCAGGGTAACTGCCGCGTGGTTAAAAATAGCCTGGTGAAATATGCGCTCAAAGAAGCGGGGATGTCTCCTCAGGGCCAAGATTTGTTCAAGGGGCCCTTGGGGATGGTTCTGGGAAAGGATTCGGATCCCGTGGGCCTGGCTAAGCTGCTTGTGACTTTTTCTAAAGAGTTTCCTGCGCTGAAGATTCGAGCCGGCTACGTATCCAATCAGTGGTTGGATGGCGAAAGCTGTAAAAAGTTATCTGCGCTGGGAACTCGTGCGGAGCTTCTGCAACGCCTGGCGGGAACACTTTACACGACCGTGTCTCAGGTGGCCTCTGTTTTGGAGGCGCCTTTGCGAGATTTCTTGTTGGTCTTAAGCGCTCTGGAAGAAGAGAAGAAAAAACAAGCACCAGCGTAAGGATAAAGCAGTTCGAGGTTCTATGTTCGAAGTTCCAAGTTTTCTAAAAAACGTGATGATTGGATTTGGAAGCTTGAACTCGGACTTAGAACCTAGAACTTAGCACTTAGAACTGTTGTTTAGGAGAATCAGATGACGACGAAAACAGAAGGAAACGAAGCAATCGTAGACGCCATTTCTAAGTTGACCGTTCTCGAGCTCGCCGCGCTCGTGAAGTCGATCGAAGAAAAATTTGGCGTCAAAGCAGCTCCTGTGGGAGTGGCCATGACCGCTCTGGGCGCAGCGACTGCCTCAGGTGGCACCGCGGCTGGCGGAGCGGTCACGGAAGAGAAAACGGACTACACGGTAGTGTTGACCAGTGGCGGCGATAAAAAAATCCAAGTCATCAAAAGTGTTCGTGAGCTGACCGGGTTGGGCCTGAAAGAAGCCAAAGACTTGGTGGAAGGTGTTCCCAAGACCATTAAAGAAGGTGTGCCTAAGGCTCAAGCCGAGGACTGGAAGAAAAAGCTGGTTGAGTCCGGCGCAGCCGTCGAGCTGAAGTAAAGTTATTGCGTTGTAGTGTTGTAGAGTTGTTGAGTTTGAAGAAGAGAAGTTTAACTTAACGCTATAACGCAATGAATCCTATAACACTATAACTGCTTATATATGAACCAAAATAACTTCTCAAAAATTCCTCCAACACTTAAGCTTCCAGATCTTTTGGAAATGCAGAAGCGATCCTTTAAGGATTTTCTGCAGTTGGAGGGTTCGCCGGAGGAGAGAAAAATTCAGGGGCTTCAAGCGGCCTTTGTGGATGTTTTTCCCATTGATTCTTCCGATGGGAGCATGGTTTTGGATTTTGTTCGCTACTCCTTTGGGGCTCCCCGGTATTCGTCGGTGGAAGAGGCGGCGATGCGCGATGGCACCTACTCCGCTCCTTTGAAGGCAATATTGCGGCTTTCCTCGCGTCAGCCCAGCGGCAAGCTCAAAGAAATCGTGGAACAAGAAGTGGTTCTCTGTGAACTTCCCCTCATGACGGATAACGCTTCCTTCATTATCAATGGAGCGGAGCGGGTGGTGGTGAGTCAGCTGCATCGCTCCCCCGGGATTATCTTTGAGGAAGATGAAGAAAAGAAGATTTCTTCTTTGGGTAAAAAATTATATTTCGCTCGAATGATTCCCTACCGCGGGGCCTGGGTGGAATTCGAGTTTGACTTAAATAATGCCTTGTATGTTCGCATTGACCGTAAAAAGAAGTTTCCCGCCACCACTTTTTTAAGAGCTTGCGGGCTCGAAGTGGACGCGGAAATTTTGCAGCTATTTTATCCCACGGAAGAGATTTCGTTAAAATCGGGACATACGGAACAATACCTCAGGCGCATTGTGGCAGAAGATGTGGTGGACAAATCCTCTGGCGAAGTTTTGGTGGAAGCCCGGCATCCTCTAACCCAGGAAGCAGTCAAGAGACTCCTGGAAAAACATATCTCTTCCTTGTTGCTTTTAGAGGGAGATCCCGAAAAGAACGATCCCACCATTTTGGAAACCTTGCGCCGGGACTCTTTTAAATCTGCCAAAGAAGCCCAGCAGGAGATCTATAAGAAAATGCGCGGCCAGGAGTTTGTCGTGCCTGGGCAAGCGGAACAGTATCTGGACAATCTTCTCTTTAAGAATTTGCGCAAATACGATCTCAGCTATGTGGGTCGTTATAAAACCTTCAAAAAACTGCGCTTCCTCTACCAACGTTTGGCCGATAGAAAAGGGTTTAAATTTAAAGTGCCTACCGCTCGAGAGCGCATGATGACCTTAGAAGACATCTTGGTGACCATCCAGTATGTCATCGCTTTAAACAACGGAGCGACCACATTTGAGTATAACGGGGAAAAGTGTGTGGTCGAGATTGATGACATTGATCATCTCGGCAATCGCCGTGTGCGCGGCGTGGGAGAGCTTTTAGAGAGCCAGATCCGAGTGGGTCTGGCTCAAATGTCTCGGGTCATCCGTGAGAGGATGAGCGTACAGGATAAGGCGTTGATCACCCCGCGCAACCTGCTCAATACCGCTCCTATCGTGGGCATTTTGCGTAAGTTTTTCGGCACGTCTCAGTTGTCGCAGTTTATGGATCAAATCAATCCTTTGGCGGAAATGACTCACAAGAGACGCCTCTCCGCGTTGGGGCCAGGCGGGCTCCATCGTAAACGGGCAGGATTCGAGGTGCGTGACGTTCACTATACCCACTACGGCCGGATCTGTCCTATTGAAACGCCGGAAGGACCCAACATCGGATTGATCACGAGCCTCGCCTGTTATGCCCGCGTCAATGAATATGGTCTCATCGAATCCCCCTATCGTGAAATATCTCATGGAAAAACCATCGATAAAGTAGAGTTTCTTACGGCGGACCGGGAAAACGAGGTGATCGTGGCTCAGGCGAATGCTCCCTTGGAGGGAACCCGTTTGGCCTCGGATATGGTGGCGTGCCGTCATCGCGGAGATTTTCCTTTGGTGGAGCCGTCCAAAGTTGATTTTATGGACATCTCTCCTATGCAGGTGGTATCTGTCAGCGCGGCCCTGATTCCCTTTTTGGAACACGATGATGCCAACCGTGCCCTGATGGGATCCAACATGCAGCGGCAGGCGGTACCCTTGCTGAGGGCGGAACCTCCTTTGGTGGCCACGGGAATTGAAGCCAAGGTGGCAGAAGATTCCGGCTCCATGATTTTAGCGAAGCGTCCGGGGAAGGTGGTCTATGCTTCTGGAGATTTCGTGGCCGTAAACGTGGAAGAAGATCGAGACTCCCAGCTAGATATTTATACCCTTAAAAAATACCAGCGTTCCAACCAGGATACCTGTATTAATCAGATTCCGGTGGCCAAAGAAGGGCAGCGGGTGAGCAGGGGCGAAGTGTTGGGGGATGGGCCCGCGACTTCGGAGGGTCAGTTGGCCTTGGGAAAGAATTTGTTGGTGGCCTTCATGCCATGGGAAGGCTATAACTTTGAAGACGCTATCCTGGTTTCAGA
>JACQJM010000063.1 GCA_016205045.1 Elusimicrobiota bacterium
ATCCATGATACGCTACCTCGAGCATTTCCTCCATTGACATCAATTTTAGAAATATCTAAAATTGTAAAAATGATTTTATTTCTGATTTTTACTCTCTTTTCCTCCTCCGCCCAAGGACAAACACCGCGCACAGCAGAGAGCTTGCGTGCTCACTCTTATCAATCTTTTGTAGAAGCCTCCATCACCGTTCCTGAGACGCTATCCACCTACCTTCCCCCACCTTCCCCCAGCGCCGTCATTCAACCCGGTAAACCTCCTAATCAAATAGTACGCGAAATTCATGGCAATCTACTCGGCACGTTGAACCTCACTGCCCTCCATAACAGTCTCTGGAAAACTCCCCTACACGTGGAATTAGGCCATCATGACTTCTCCATCAGCGGACAAGAAAGCGGGCGCGGCCATCGTTTCATCACATTATATGACCACTCACAAAACAAAGTATATTTCCTGCAACAAAATGTATTAGTTTTTGGAAAGGGGTATCGCTTAAATCGGGATGGAAAAACATACAGAATTTCCATCGATCTCAATTTCTTGGATCATTATGGCAGTAAACTCTCTTTTGAAGAGGAAACAACCGGATCCAAACAGAAATTCAGCATACGAGATATCATGAAAGCCATGTACGACGCCGGAAAACCTGTTGAATGGGGCAGTAAAAGTTTTCGGGTACACTACACAGATCAAATCATTGAAAATAAAGATGGTACCGTTCAAAAGTTAGACGACCCTCTTCTGGTCCTCATGGTAGACCAAGGCATATCCGAAAGTGATTCACAAAGATACCAGGGAGATGGTGTTCCTCTTCGAGGGATTCCATCCTCACCGGAAAGAGAATTTCTGCAGGCCTTCTTCCGCATCAAACCTTACGGAACTTTCTCCTACCATCTTCGTAAAACATCTTCCGGCTCCGCAGAAAAGTTAGAAGTTTATTCTCCCTAACCCCACAAACCTCATCCGCGTCTGACAGGGTAAAGTTGTACAATACCGGTAATCGTATCGCTCCACATGAAAAAGAAAATCCTTCATCGCCTCAAGATATTCCTGGCGTTTATTCTAACCGCTTCCTTACTTATCATTCTGTATGGTCTCTATAAGATTTACCATTTGCCTCCCGGAAACTTAGGAGATCAATTTCCCACTCGTATTTACGCAGCTCCTTTCTTTCTCTCTCCTGGCGACCCTGTCTCACTTAACCTCCTTGAAAGAAGGCTAAAACGATTGGGATATAAACCACGGGAGGAATCTCCAACCATCGCAGGAGAATATTACCGAAAAAATCAGGCCATTGAAATCTTCCTTCGTGGATTCTCTCAACCCTTCTGGGACGCTCCTCAACAAAAAGTAGAGCTCTCTCTGGATGGAGATGGAATTCTCACCTCTACCGTCTCCATTCACTTGGAACCAGAATTGGTGGCAGACTTATCCGGCGAGAAAAAAATCCAACGCGAACCCGCCACCTTCGCAGAAATTCCACCTTATCTCATCCAGGCTCTGATCGCTATAGAAGATCGCCGCTTTTATGAGCATCATGGAATAGACCCACGGGCTTTATTGAGAGCCACCTGGACCAATTTTAAATCAGGAAAGTTGAGGGAGGGTGGAAGTACCCTCACCCAGCAATTGGTGAAAAATCTATTTCTCGTTCCCAAAAAGACTCTCTGGAGAAAGGCTGCAGAAACCATTCTGGCTCTCTACCTTGAAACACGCTACTCTAAACAAGAAATTCTAACCCTCTATTTCAATCAAGCCTATTGGGGACAAAATGGTCCGGTAAGCATTGCCGGGATTAAAGCGGCCACCCGCTTTTACTTCAATAAGCCATTGACCGAATTAACCGTTGCCGAATCCGCTCTCTTGGTAGGACTTTTGCGATCCCCCTTAAAATACAGCCCTTTCCGCGATGTATCCTCTGCCTTGGCTAGGCGAAATTTTGTTCTCAACAGCATGCTTCGCCAGGGCATCCTGCGTCCCCCAGATTACCAAAAAACCATACGAGAACCCTTAAGCCTCAACCTCTTTCCCACCCGCACCAACCCCGGCAAAGCAGATTATTTTTTAAGCGATTTGATGCAGCAATTGGTGGAACACTATACCGATGCGGTTGTCTTTCGGCATGGTCTGAAAGTTTTCACCACCCTGGATCCCCTCATTCAAGAATCAGCTCAAATGGAAATATCTCGTCTTCCTAACCAAGGCGCATTGATAAACCTGGATCCTTTTTCAGGAGCCATTCGAGCCATGGTGGGAGGTAAAAACTTCTCCCAAAGCCAGTTCAACCGCGCTACCCAGGCTAAACGCCAGCCAGGATCCGCCTTCAAGCCCTTTGTGTATGGAGCGGCCTTAAGAAGACGCGACCGGGAAGGACATCGTTTCACTTTAGCCTCTCTGATCTTAGATGAACCTCGGGAGTATAAAATCCAGCAAGGATCTTGGACCCCAAAAAATTTTTATGGAGTGTACAGTGGAACCGTCACCGTTCGGCAGGCGCTCTCACGCTCCTTGAACGCGGCCACCGTGAACCTGGCCTTTCTAGTAGGCCCTAAATTTATTGCTAACTACGCTCATAGTCTGGGAATTGAAAGTCCATTACAAGAAGATTTAGGGATAGCCTTAGGAACTTCCGAGGTCACCCTCTTGGAATTGACAGCCGCTTATGCTCCTTTCGTTAATAAGGGCAAAAAAATAAAACCCTACCTCATCGAAGGCATCCAAGATCTTCAAGGGGAAGTTCTGGAAAGACATGAACCCAACACAACACAAGTGCTCCAACCTGGTGAATCCTACTTGGTCACTTCCTTATTAGAGAGCGTCGTCAAGGAAGGAACTGCAAAATCCTTAAAAACTCTTGGTTTTACTTATCCTGCTGCAGGAAAAACAGGAACCACGAACAAGGAACAAGATGCCTGGTTTGTAGGATACACTCCTAGAACCTTAATGGGCGTTTGGGTGGGGGAAGATAAACCCCGTTCCATTGGAGCCACAGGAGCCACCGCTGCCCTTCCTGTGTGGGCCAGGGTGATAAATACTGTTTTGGAAGGTTTTCCCTCTGAAGAATTTTCCATGCCTGAGGATGTTCAGACTGCCAAAGTAGACCCCACCACGGGTTTTCTTGCCGTCAGCGGCTGTCCTCAAAAAGTGAAAGAATCTTTCCTGATAGGAACAGAGCCCGACACCCACTGCACCCTGCACCCCGGAGGTCTAAAGGGCTGGTTTCAAAAACTTTTTGGAACTTCACAAAGTACAGGATCATTAACACTCCCACATCCAACCACCTCTACCTTTCATTAACCAAATATTTTGCCCAGGGGTGACTTCGGTTCCAGCCCCTCGGTCCCGCAACGTAAGGTGAACGGTGCCTGCCTGCCGGCAGGCAGGGACCACATCTCGCTACCCTAGCAGGGGATGGGTGGAGTGAGGGAAGCCGAGGGGCGAACCGGGAGGCAGGACCCCTGGGCAAAATATCCGGAAATTTTCGCCACGCCCTTGTCAAATCAGATGAACAGACTAGGGTAAATTGCTAAAATAGGGTATGATCCTGGTCGTTGAAGACGCTCCTCAGGTCGCCGGCATCATCGTCTCGAAACTGGAGCGCGAAGGGTTTAAGCTTCTCTGGAAACGAGATGGCGACTCTGCCCAAGACAGCCTAAATACTTTTCACCCTGAGTTAATCTTACTATCCACCACCCTAGAAAAACGGGATGCGTGGGAAGTCCTTGAAAAATTTTGTCATCAACATCCCCCCATTCCGGTCGTGATGATTTTAGAACAGGAGGAAGCTTCTGAACAGAATCGAGCCAAAGCCATGGGTTGCCATTCATGCATCATCAAACCATTCAAACCCACCAGCCTGGCCAAAACAGTAAAGGCCATTCTTGAGAATGGCCGGGGCTTGGGATTGGGGGTTGGGGATTGGCCCAGAGACGAACCCCTAACCCCTAACCCCTAACCCCTGTTTTTATGAGGATTCTTTATATTACCGAGGCCACAGGCTGGACCGGTGGCGCTAACCAAATCTGGCTTACCTCTCAGGAACTTGTTCGAAGGGGGCACCAAATAGGTGTTGCCTTGCGCCCTGAAGGTGATCTGGCTCATCGACTGCAGAAGGCCAACATTCCTATTTTTCCTCTCCGTATCCGCCAAGATTATGATCTTCTCTCTGCTTTTAAGCTGACTCAGATCGCACGCAATTTCCAAGCAGGCTTATTCCACGCCCACCACCCTCAATCTCACGCCATGGGACTGCTCGCCCGCCACCTCGGCAGCCCCATCCCGCTGATTGTTACCCGCCGCGTTATTTATCCTATCCGCACCAATCCTTTTAGCGCCTTCAAATACCGCTCACAAAAAATTTCTCATTATATTGCTGTTTGCCAAAAAACAGCCGAAGAATTGATCACTGCTGGCATAGAAAAAGATCGTGTCTCCGTGATTCCCTCCGCGGTAGAGATGCAGCGTTGGAACCCCCTGAACTCCCGCCACCCAAAAAATCATTCTCCCCTGGTGACACTGGTGGCCCACTACTCTCCCATCAAAGGCCATGAAATTTTTCTTCAAGCCGCGGCCCATGTCTTAGAGTCTATTCCTCAAACTACTTTTCGTTTGGTAGGAAGGGATACAGAAAAACTCAAGGAAATGGCTCGTCATCTGGGAATTCTTCCGCACGTGGAAATTTTGGGGGAACGCCTGGATATTCCCGAGCTTTTAAGCCAAACCCATCTCTATGTCATGCCTTCTTTGATGGAGGGCATCGGCACATCTTTAATCGAAGCTCAGGCCGCTCGAGTCCCGGTCATCGCCTCCCATGTCGGTGGGCTGCCGGATGTGGTAATACCCAATGAAACAGGCATTCTGGTCCCACCGGGAAATTCTGAGGCACTAGCAAAAGCAATCGTACGGCTCCTGCAAAATCCTAAGGAGGCGGAGCAAATGGCCCAAAAGGGCTATGAGAGGGTTCAGAAGAAATTTTCTCTACCGGCGGTCGTGGACCAACTTGAGGCATTATATGCCTCAGTTCTAGGTTCTAAGTTCTAAGTTCCATGTTAAAAAATCTTATTGGATTACATTATTCAAACCTGGAACATGGAACCCGGAACATGGAACATGCGTTATGACTTCCATTCCCGTTCTCTTATACCATCACGTCGCCCCAGACAGAGAAATCACACCCCAGGGTTTTGAACGACAACTTCGTTGGCTTCGAGAACAAGGGTTTCGTTCCTTGTCTACCAGGGAATTTTACGATCACCTCACACAAAAACAGGCGGCCCCAGATCGATCTGTCGTGATCACATTTGATGATGGGTATGCGGATAATTGGGTCTACGCTTCTCCTCTTCTAAAAAAATACGCCATGAAAGCTCATTTGTTCGTGATCACAGGCTATATTTCTTCCAGTCATTGCAGGCCTACTTCCGAACAAGGAGGCCAACTCACAGATACTCATACCCAGGAACGCGCTCCCGCGGGATTCTTAAGTTGGGAAGAGTTAAAAGCCATGTCCAATTCTGGAATTTGGGAAATAGGCTCCCACACCCATACGCACAAACACTTTCTCCAACACGCCCCCTACGACAACCTTGAAAAAGAACTCCAGCAGTCCAAGGAAGAATTGGAAAATCATCTGGGAAGGTGGAGCGGCACATTGGCTTGGCCTTGGGGTGAATTTGATGAAGAATGGCTGACTCTCTTGCCTAAAACCGGATATCGTCTCGCCTTCACCACCCGCATAGGATCTAATGGCCCGGGGCGGGATCCTCTCATGATCCGTCGTTTTAAAGTTCAACGAGAAAGCGTCGCATGGCTGGCTCCAAGATTATGGCTCTACCGCACCTCCCCTCTAGCGAACGCCTACGGCCATTTCTACGGCCTAGATAGGAAAATAAAAAATA
>JACQJM010000052.1 GCA_016205045.1 Elusimicrobiota bacterium
GTCTCGGTTAGGGCGGACTGGGATCCGCTGGATTACCTGAATGTCGGCCTGGACTACGGGCTTATTCGGGATGATTTCAAGGCCGACTATGGCGCTCTGGATGGGAAGACGCACTACTACTCGGTAGATTTTAGCGTCAACCCTTCCCAATGGTGGAGCTTCTATTCGGACTACACATGGGAGCAAATGACCCTGAACACTCGTTCCCGGTACAGGGCGACCGGTGTGGATTTGGAGGCGAACGACTGGTCGGGATACCTGCAGGACACCGTGCATACTTTCGACGTGGGAACTCAATGCGACCTGATTCAGGACAAGATGGATGTGCGCCTGGATTGGAACTTATCCTACGCGAAAGGGGTGCAGCAAGCGACGAACCCCAATACGATCACCACGGCGTCGGCTGCGGCCATAGATCTTCCTGATACCTATAACCGCTTGAGCAGAATCCGAGCGGCCCTGCGCTATCGCTGGCTTAAGAATCTGACTGCACGGTTGAGCTACGAATTCCAGCACTACAGGGAAACAGACTGGTCTCAGGATGATCTTCAGGTGTATCAATCCGTCTGGAATAAGTCCGTATTTCTGGGAGCGACCCAGTCCAATTTTGACGCGCACTTGGTTGCCTTAGGTCTTTCGTACGCATTCTAAGTTTACGAGGTGTTTGACATGAAAATGTTTAAGTTGGGGTTGGGTCTGGTTGTGTTGGTGGCGGTGGGTTACTCCGCGATGGCCGGAGACGGTTCCAGCATATACAGTTCGAAATGTATCTCCTGCCACGGAAAGGACGCCAAAGGGAATCCCGCCATGGCCAAGATGTTCAAGGTCCCGAACTCGGCTTTGGACCTTACTGATAAGGAAACCTTGGACAAGAAAGATGAGGATCTAATGACCGTCACCTCCAAGGGCAAAGGAAAAATGCCGGGATTCGCGGGAAAGCTTAAAGACGAGGAAATCACCGGGGTCATTTCTTATATGAGGAGCATGGGCTCTTCTCCTGCGAAGGAGGAGAAAAAAAAGGAGAAGAAGGCGGAATCCAAGCCTGCTTCGGTGGATCTTGCGGCGGCGGCCAAACTTTTTGGCGGCAAGTGCGCCACCTGCCATGGGAAAGATGCCAAGGGTAGTCCCGTGATGGTGAAGATGTTTAAGGCAGATCCCGCTGTGATGAATTTGACGAGCGAAAAAACCTTGGGAGAAACGGACGAGGCCCTATTCACCGTGATTTCAAAAGGGCGCGGCAAAATGCCTGCTTATGGAGGAAAGATCAAGGACGAAGAGATCCATTCCCTGATTGCTTATCTTCGTTCGCTGAAGTAGAATTCTTTCTGATTGTAAAAACGCCCCACCCCGCTCTGGCACTTGTCATGCGGGGCGTTTTTTGGGATGGGAGGTGGATTGTGCTTCTGACTTCGGGATTACATCGGGGGGCGTTTTTATTGGAGTGGAAAGGATGCGGCTAGGCTAGGTCGGGGAAAAGCACGGCTGCCATGTCGGCGGAGATGTTCAGCCGCAGCGGGCCATACACGGTCTCGCTGCGCGTGATCTTTGCGTCAAGCAGTTCCTTGATGATTTGCGTAGCGCGGCGTTGCTTTACGTCGCCTATGTCAAGGACTTGGGCGCGCGGCACTTCTCCTTGGAGGAGCAGCCGCTGCATAACCTTAGCCCCGGCTTTCGAGAGGCGCTTCTCGGCGGCAAGGTTTTCCATGTATCGCCGATAACGATGCTCTAATTCTTCGAGCTTGAGCATGCCGCCCATGAAATGAATCTGATCATGGCAGCACCGCAGGAAGAAGGTGCAGAACTTTATCAGGTTTTCTTCCGATAGCGGACCTCGGCCGTCCAGCTCGTTTCTCCTCGGTTGGTCGGCCAGGGCTAGATGCGCGTCGTATTCGCCGCGGTGGCGCGCGAAAGCGCGCGCCACCGTCCAAAGCATGTTTTCACCGATGCCGATCCGAAATCCATACGCCGTCGTCAGAAGTCGAGCTACCCGGCCGTTGCCTTCCGGAAAAGGGTGAATCCATAGGAATCGGTGGTGAGAGGAGGCCCATCCCAATATTTTCTGGGGGCCGGATAGGCGTTCCGGACTCAAGAATTCCTCGAATTTGGCCAGATAGCCTTTGATCTCCTCCTGCGTTACGGGTCCTTCGTGCAAGCCCACCGTGATGCCCTGGCGGCGCAACTGTCCAGGTTCGACCGCGACGAATTCGCCGCCCACCGTTTTGGCAAAGCGCATATCCTGGGGCAGGCGGTGGAAGAATTGCGCGTGAAGCCAGCAAATAAATTTTTCGGAACATATTCGGAGGGAAGGTTCTTTCCGGATCTGCCGGCTCATTTCCTCTTGGACTTGAATATGGGCAATGTGTTCCATCTGATAGTTTCGGGCGGTCTTATCCTTCGAGAACTGCTTGTTCAATGCCGCATCGATGTCTTTGAGTTTTGAGGGATTTCCTTCCATCGCGTTGGTGTAGTAGCTATTGATCTTGGTCATCAGCCGCGCGATCTCATTCAGAATCAAGGGATGGATACCCTTGCCGAGGGCGGCCGAGGACGCAAGCACACTGACGATGAGATCGTCAAGTTCGGACGTTGTGCGTGAGGGTAGAACAGGAAACATGAGCTTAGTATACTCTAAAAATTGCTACTTTTCAATACTAGTTTAAATACATATAAAATGTATA
>JACQJM010000053.1 GCA_016205045.1 Elusimicrobiota bacterium
CCTGGCTGAAGTCATTGAAACTGGCAAGGGAATCATGCCTCGACATAAGGGACGTCTCTCCGAAATAGAAGCCGAAGCTCTTTTAATTTATCTCTACTATCTCCGAAAAAAATAGTTTCCGGAAAGCCGGTTGATTTCGATGTCCACCCTCCCGATCTCTTCCATCTTATCCTGGTTATGGATGAAGGAAATTTTATACAGTATGAGGCATTTTTTCAGAAAGGGGGAGGAGCTTTGCTTTTTTCAGGTCTTTTGGGCGCCTGTTTTCTAGCCTTTGCCAACGGCGCCAATGATATCTCCAAATCCATCGCTACTCTGGTGGGAAGCGGCGAATCCAGCTACAAAAAAACCGTTATTTTTGTTTCTTTGGCGGTAGCGGTGGGATCATTTCTGGCCTCCGCTTGGGCAGTCAAAATAACGCTTCTATTCACCAAGGAAATACTCGCACCACAGGTTCAACTCAACCAAATTTTTGCCTTGGCGATTCTGGCAGGCTCCATAGGCTGGGTGATGATCTCTACGCGGATCGGCCTGCCCGTTTCCACCACTCACGCCATCGTTGGCAGCGTGGTGCTGGCCGGCATATATGCCTTCGGCTTCGATAATGTTCTCTGGTCCAATGTAACCAAAAAAGTGGCTCTGCCCCTGCTGCTTTCTCCCTTAATTGCCTTCAGCTTGTCCTACGCTCTTTTTCAAGCTTTATTCTGGCTTTGCCGCAAGCAATACTGCATCAACTGTCATTGGGCGCATTGGATCAGCGCTATCTCGAGCGGTTTTGCCCGGGGATTGAACGATACCCCTAAAATCGCGGCCTTCGGCTTATTCTTCTACGCAGCTATCGACCCGCAAGCCAACTTGGCCCCCCGATGGCTGTTTTTACTCTTGGCCCTATCCAATGCGATAGGCGGAATTGTCATGGGTCTTCAAGTCACGAATACTTTGGCTTATAAAGTGACAAAAATGAACCACCTAGAGGGTTTCGCCGCCAATCTCGCCACCTCGGCCATGGTGATCGCCACGGCCATCAAGGGATTTCCAGTATCCACCACGCATATCTCCAGTTCCGCGATCATGGGCATGGGCCTTCAAAAAGCGAATCTTAACTGGAAAACAGCCGGAGAAATGTTGACGGCCTGGATCATCACGCTGCCGGCCGCCGGCATGATCGCGGTCAGCGCTTATTGGATTTTTTCACGCATTTTATAGGAGGAGGAACTATGGGACAAAATACTTTAGAAATTGAATTAAAAGATTCCATGGCGCTTTATACGCCGCGGCTTCATTCTTTTGAACGGGATGAGCTTCATTTTTTTGTGGATGCCGGCTTTCCCCATTGGATCGCCACGGATGCGCGCGGCGCGAAAATCCTTCAATGGGTGGACGGCAAAAAAACTCTCAGGGAAATCCGCGGACTCTACGCTGGATTTTTTGAAACTGATTCGACTCGCGCGTGGCTGCATGTGCATACCTTCGTGCGGGAAGCCATGCTTAAAGGCCTGCTGGCGCTGAAACCCGTGGATCGCGCCGAGTATCCAGGGCGTGGGCATTATTTAAAACCCACGGAATTGAAAGAATTTTGGATTCATCTGACTCAGATCTGCAATCTATCCTGCTCGCATTGCCTGGTTTCCTCAAATCCCAATGGAGAGAAAGGACCGGACGACGACTTTTATCTCAAAATGATCGATGAAGCGCACGCTCTAGGCGCACGCCGCTTTTATTTCACAGGCGGCGAACCCTTCGCGCGTTCCGATATATTTAAGTTGATCCGCTATGTCACGGAACCCAGGGAATCCGAGCTGATTATTCTCACGAATGCCACCTTGCTCCAAGAAGAGCGGCTTAAAGCGCTTTATCCGCTGAATCGGAAAAAATTGAAGTTTCAGGTCAGTTTGGATGGAACGACTCCCGAAACGAATGACGCCATCCGGGGCCTGGGCGTCTTTAATGCCGCTTCCAGGGGAATAAAAACTTTGAGCGATCTGGGTTTTGATGTATCCCTGACCGCCGCTGCTACGAGAACCAATCTGAAGGAGCTGCGAGATTTTCCGAAGCTGGCCAAGAACTTGAGAGCCAAGTCCGTGCATTTAATGTGGCTTCATAAAAGAGGACGGGTGTTGGAAAAAGAAACGCCTGATTTCTTTCCTTCTAACCAAGAACTTCTGGATTTGGCGCGCGCGGTGAAGAAAAATGCCGATACGCAAGGCGTTATTTTCGACAATTACGAATCGCTCAAATTGCGCGTGAACGGCCAGCCCGGCATCAAATACGACTTGGGCAATTTATGCTGGGAATCCTTGTGCTTATATGTGGACGGCTGTGTTTATCCTTCCGCGGCCACTGCCGGCCAC
This sequence comes from Elusimicrobiota bacterium, assembly GCA_016205045.1. Lineage (GTDB taxonomy): Bacteria > Elusimicrobiota > Elusimicrobia > JACQJN01 > JACQJN01 > JACQJM01. The sequence goes on from JACQJM010000053.1 coordinate 2,352, forward strand.
CCGGCGCTTAAACTGGGCGACGCCTCGAAACAAAGCCTGAAGTCCATCTGGTTGGAAAGCCCCATGGCGCAGAGGTTCCGTGACGCCACGGCAGCCCAGGCCAATCAAGATCCGTTTCTCTTCATCAGCGGAGGTGGGGACGTGGAGCACAGCTATTTCTTCTCGGTCAACGGCAAGGAAGGAAGCTTGGTGGGCCACGATCCCTACTACGGCCTTTACGTGGATTTGATCAAAGACATTCTGCTCGACTTGGCTCACTTTAAAAAGGAAGCCTTCAACAAAAAATCGGGGTTTAACGCGCCGGTGATTCTACACGCTATGGGTGAGGATTCCATCGCTTGTAGTGAGGACGCCGCCGATTGGCTTGCGGATAACGGCTTGCCGGAAGTCAGGACTTTGCATTCCAACTGCGTGCTCGCATTTGATGTGGAAAAGCCCTACAAAGCTATCCAAAAATTCTACGGGCAGGCGGCGGAAAAACCCCAGGAAGAACTGTGCTGCCCAATTAAATATGACAACTCCGAAGTGGGACATATCCCCCAGGATGTGATCGACCGTTTTTACGGCTGCGGCTCGCCAATTTCCATGGCGGGAGTGTTGCCGGGCGAGATCACGCTGGATCTGGGCTCCGGCGCCGGCATTGACGTATTTATCGCGGCAAAAAAAGTCGGGCCCGCGGGCCGAGCCATCGGCGTGGACATGACGGATCAAATGCTTAAAGTTGCCCATGAGAACAAGCCCATCGTAGCGCGCAATTTAGGCTATGATGCCGTGGAATTCCGTAAAGGATATCTCGAAAAAATTCCGGTGGAGGATAAAAGCGTGGATGTGGTCACCTCCAACTGCGTGATCAATCTATCGCCGGATAAGAAAAAAGTGTTCGCGGAAATCTGGAGAGTTCTCAAGGATCATGGGCGCTTGGTCGTGGCGGATATTATTTCCTACAGGCCCGTTCCCCTGTCTCTCCAGGCGCATAAAGACTTGTGGGGAGAATGCATCTCCGGCGCGCTTTCCGAAGAAGAATTTTTGACCGCCCTGGAAAAAGCCGGTTTTTATGGAATTTCCATTCTAAAGAAAACTTTTTGGAAGGAAGTTGAGGGCGTCAAATTTTATTCCCTGACCGCGCGCGGCTATAAATTCGAGAAAAAAACGGGTTGCGCGTTCATTGGACAGAGGGCCGTTTATCTAGGGCCTTACAAGGCCACGATAGATGAGGAAGGCCATCTGTTCCCGCGTGGCGAAGCCATTGAGGTTTGCACCGATACCGCCGCCAAGCTCAGAGCGGCTCCCTACTTGGGTCAATTCAGCCTGATGGAGCCGGAAGGCATGGTTCTCACCCTTGAAACGGATAACCATGCGCCGGCCGATCAACGCTGCGAACCCGGAAAGTGCTGTTAAAGCCGGCGCTGGCCGCTTTTCTTTTCTACACCCTGGCCGGTCCGCTTAAGGCGCAAGAGAACGCGGTGGCCATTGATTCTTTTTCACAGGAAACCGAAGCGGACGGCTTGCCAAAAGGCTGGAAGCCGCTGACTTTTAAAAAAATCAAGAATCACACGCGATACAGTGTAGAAAACGAGGGTGGTAACTATTATGTGAAGGCCGTCAGTTCCGCTTCCGCCTCGGCCATTCTCAAGGAAATCCATCCCAACTTAAAAACCCATCCCGTTTTAAACTGGCGCTGGAAAATAGAATCCGCTCTGAATTCGGCCGACGCCCGCAAAAAAGAAGGAGACGACTACGCCGCCCGGGTTTACGTGGCCTTCAAATATGATCCCAAGAAGGCTTCTTTCTGGCAAAAACAAAAATATGGTCTGGCCAAAAAACTTTACGGAAAATACCCTCCCCATGCGGCGATCAATTACATCTGGGATAACCGTCTGCCGGTGGGCGCCGCTTTAGATAACGCCTACACAGGCCAAACCAAAATGATGGTCCTAGAAAGCGGCGATGAGAAAGCGGGACGATGGCTTGAGGAACGGCGCAATATCTACGAAGACTATAAATCCCTATTCGGCGCCGAACCACCGGAGGTGGATTTCGTGGCCATCATGACGGATACGGATAATACGCGCGAAAACGCAACAGCCTATTTCGATGATCTGCGATTTCTGCCGTGAGATCAG
>JACQJM010000004.1 GCA_016205045.1 Elusimicrobiota bacterium
CCGCATCAGGACTCGAAGCATCAAAATCCACCCGATCCCTCGCAGACAAAAACTGCGCAGAAGACAAGAGGAAACACGAAAAAACCACTAACCCCTTATTCATATCATCATATTAAAGGAATATTCATTCCGCCGCATGAGGCATAAGGCCTACTTTTTTAACACTAGAGGACCTACGGGGAGGTAGGACTAATGGTTTCTGCTAGAGATTTTTAAGAACTTCTTCGATGCGGGATTGCCGCTGTTTGACTTGGGTATGGCGTTGACGGATCTCATCCACCTTTTCCTCGGGAGCACGGGAAAGAAAATTTTTATCTTCCAGCTGGCGCGAAAGATTCTCCAACTCCTGCTGAATAACGGAACGTTCTTTATCCAAACGGCTCTTGAGTTTATTCACATCCACTTCAGATTGAGGGATGCAGATGGTCACTTCGGAAAGAGGATAATACAGAGATTTTGAAGGCAGCTTATCGGCTGCAATGCTGCCTTGAATCTTGGCTAAATGAGCAATCAAAGACTCGTTTTCCTTAAGGATTACGGCAGATCGGGATTCCAGTTTAGCGTATTGTACCTCGATCTGTTTCCCCGGAGGAATGTTGTATTCGGACCTAAGTGTTCTAATTCCCGTGATCAAATTCTTTAAAAACCTTATGCGATCCGCATCTTCGGCGGTCAATGCAAACTGAAAATCAGAAAATTCTTTTTTAAGCAAATAGCCCGGCCTCAATCCCAGTTTTTCACTCAAGGCTTGCTCCAACTCCTCGCTGATGAAAGGCATGATCGGGTGAAGATGCCCTAAACACCTCTCAAGCACCACGCATGCGATCCCCAAAACCTCCGCCTTTTTGCCGCTGGAACTCAGCTTGGATATTTCCACATACCAATCGCAAAAATCACCCCACAAAAACTCATAAATTATTCGGGCCGCTTCATCCACCCGGTAATTCACCATGGACTCTTTTACAGACTTTGCCGTTTGGGAAATCTGTCCTAAAATCCAACGATCCGCCAGATCAAGCTTAGCTTTTGTTAATTCTTGCGGGTGAGAAACATAATGAGATATTTTTTGGATAACCTCAGGTGAAGCCTGATCTAAGGACATCAGAATATACCGGGTGGCGTTATAGATTTTGTTGGTAAAGTTACGGGCTCCCACCAGAGACTCTTCGGCAAATTGGATGTCCCTTCCAGGGACCGTCTGAACGGCCAGGGCAAAACGCATGGCGTCCGTCCCATACTTATCCATAAGTACCAGAGGATCCACCACATTGCCCAGGGATTTAGACATCTTCTTGCCGTGCTTATCGCGAACGATCCCATGGATATAAACATCCTTAAAAGGAACCTTTTCCATAAACTCCAACCCCATCATCACCATGCGGGCGACCCAGAGATATAAGATTTCATAGCCCGTGATCAAAACCGTAGTGGGATAGTAGTAATTTAAATCCTTTGTTTTTTCCGGCCATCCAAACACGGAAAAAGGCCACAACCCCGATGAAAACCAGGTATCCAAAACATCTGGGTCCTGCTCCAATTCCCCATTCCCGCAAGAAACACATTGGGCAGGTCGATCAAAAGAAACCATAGGTTGGCATACTGTTGCCTGTTTGACACAATACCAAACAGGCAACCTGTGCCCCCACCAAATTTGTCTGGAGATACACCAGTCCCTTATATTTTCTAACCAGTTCAGATAAGGTCTTTCCCATGACTCAGGATAGAATATAACCTTCTTGGACTTGCTGGCTTGGATTGCTTTTTGGGCCAACCCCGCCATCTTCAAAAACCACTGTTCGGAAAGAAGAGGCTCAATCACTTGGTTGCACCGGTAGCAAACCCCTACCGAGTGGTGGTAAGGTTTCTCATCTTTTAAGAACCCGCCCGCTTTCAAATCTTCCACCACTTTTTTGCGACAGGCATCCCGATCCAAACCGGCATAACTTTCTCCCGCTTCGGAAGTCATCTTCCCGTCCAATCCAATGACCCGCACCAGGTCCAATTTGTGCCTCTGGCCGATCTCAAAATCCACGGGATCATGGGCTGGGGTCACCTTCAATGCTCCGGTTCCGAATTTTAGATCAATGGCTTTGTCTCCCACGATGGGGATGATCCTCTGAGTCAATGGCAGCCGGCATTTCTTACCAATGAGGTGTTTCCACCGCTTATCTTCAGGATGCACAGCAACAGCAGTATCCCCCAGCATGCTTTCGGGACGGGTGGTAGCCACCACAGATCCTTCTTTGCCGTCCTCAAGAGGATAATGGATATGCCAAAGCTTGGAATCCCGCTCCTCATATTCCACCTCGATATCCGAAAGGGCCGTTCCACACCGAACACACCAGTTGATCATTCTTTCCCCGCGATAAATGAGCCCCTTCTCCCACAACCGTTTAAAGGCTTCCGCTACCGCGCGTCCCCTCATTTCATCCATGGTGAACCGCATATTCTCCGGTCTCAGGTCTAAAGCACAGCCCATGCGCCGGAGTTGTTCTAAAATGGTGTTTCCGCACTCCTTCTTCCAGACCCACATCCTTTCCAAAAACGCTTCCCGACCGAGGTCAGTTCTTTTTTTCCCTTCCGCCTTCAGCACCTTCTCCACCACGTTTTGGGTGGCGATGCCTCCATGATCCGTGCCGGGCACCCAATTGACTTCTTTGCCCTGCATCTTCCAAAAACGGACCATGATGTCCTGAAGGGTATTGTTCAAAGCGTGGCCCATGTGAAGGGCTCCTGTAATATTAGGAGGGGGAATCACCATCACAAAAGGAGGATTTTCAGAATCGTGTGAATCCTTAGGGTGTGAGGAAAAAAGGTTGGCCTCGGCCCAAGACTTAAGCCACTTCTCCTCGACGGGTTTAGGATCGTAGGTTTTAGAAAGGGAGACAAAATTCATTTAGGGTCAGCCAATAGAGTCCTAAGTTCTCAATAGCTTTAGTAAATTGATCGAAATCTATGGGTTTGCAGATGTAGCTATTAGCCCCTAAGTTGTAACTTTTGAGAATATCCTCTTCTTCCTTTGAAGTGCTAAGGATAACCACCGGTAAAATTTTAGTTCGCGAATCGGCCCGCAGACGCCTTAAAACTTCCAGGCCATCTATTTTAGGCATCTTTAAATCCAAAAGAACCAGTCGGGGTTTCAGAGGAATACTTCGACCCATGAATGTTCCTGTTCCTAAAAGATATTGGACGGCCTCGGCGCCATCATGAGCCACAACAATCTCATGGGTTATCTCATGTTGTTTGAGGGCTCGTAAAGCCAGCAGGGTATCCCCCGGATTATCTTCCACTAACAAGATAATATTCTTAGAATTCATGACACGGCCTCTCCCAAGGTAAAATAAAATGTGGCCCCCTGATCCACGGCTGCCTCTGCCCAAATATTCCCTTTATGACGCTGTATGATTTTTTTCGCCGTAGCCAAGCCGATGCCGTTGCCCGGAAAATCATTTAAGTTATGTAATCTTTGAAAAGCACCAAAGAGTTTTTCCGCATAATTCATATCAAATCCTACGCCGTTATCCTTAACAAAGTAAGTAGGTATTCCATCTTTTTGGATCATTCCAAATTCTATCCGCGCCTGCGTTTTTTTGATAGTAAATTTCCACGCGTTCCACAAAAGATTTTGAAGAACGAGACGAATAAGGTTGGAATCGCCATCCACGATCAACCCCGGCGCCACGATAAATTCCACCTGGCGTCCTGAGGGTTCGTTCCTAAATCCCTTGATAATCTCTTGAACTATTTCGCTTAAATTTACCCTGGCAAAACGAACCCCCGCGCGGGTTACCTGGGATAGATTCAATAAGGCATCAATAATCTGACCCATACGTTTGCTTTCGGATCGGATGCTCTGAAAATACTCAAGGGCTCGATCATCCAATTTATCTTTGCAGTCCTCCATTAAAATTTTACTAAAACCATTAATACTTCTTAAGGGAGTGCGCAGATCGTGCGCGACCGAATAACTGAAGGATCCCAATTCCTTATTCACCGCAGCCAGCTCCGCGGCCTGACGAACGGTCTGTTCCGCCTTCCTTCGCTCAGTAACATCGAGAATCAAAAATACAAAAATATCTTCCTGTTTGGGAATGGGAATCTGAGTCCAGGATATCTCAATCTCACGAGGCTTTCCCTTGGTACGCAAACTATAAACTTCATGAAAGTACTTTTCCCCTCTAAGAGCTAAGTGTACAGGATGGGTCTCCGGTGGAAGCACACGACCCTCTCGCTGAAGAGGCAATACCTGGCGTAGGTCTGCCCCGAGGTTCTGGATATGAGGTTGAGCTACCAGAAGATCGAATGTCGCGTTGCACCATTCAATGAGCCCGAGACTACTGGTCCAGGCAATAGCGCTCGGAACCATGCCCAAAGCGATTTCCATCTTCCCTAGGGTTGTGCGAAGCTCATTCAGAAGCGTTTCCGATGGAAATCCCATGAAGAATTTTTTTAACCCAAAGGACGGATCGTCGCCCCAAATATCCATTGTCCCTGACGCTCTTCCGCCAGGATGAAATGCTCAGCGTCAAACTCCTTGCCATCCTTGGTCACAGCCTTGAGCTTTAGGAATTGATTGAGCAGGGTTGGTTTTCCCGTAGTAAGAAAGCGGGAAAATCCTAAGTGGTGAGAATCATGCAGCGTCTTAGGAATGATGACCGTAAGCGGCTTACCCAAAACCTCCTTTTCCTTCCAGCCAAATACTATTTCAAAACACCGGTTGACTTGGATAATGAAACCCTGATGATCCGCAATCACTACCGGCACGCTGGTTTCCTGCATCATCTTCTCCATTGTTTCCATGAGGCTCCCCCTTTTCGATTACGAATCGAAAAATGTTACATCACTTTTCCTATGGGGTCAAACCGGATCCTGAGGCGGAGCATCTAGGAAAAGGATGGGACCTGTCCCGCTCTTTCCTGCTTCTCAATCTTGAGGCGGAGCATCTAGGGAAAGGGCGGGACGAATTCTTGAAACACTCGGTTGGCGACAAAAATTCCTTGAGAAGAGAGCTTTACTTGAGAACCCTCAAACACCACTAAATCCTGGCTCTGAAGATCCTGCCACTGCTCTTTAAAATCGGACTTCATCTTTTCCGCCAAGTGCAATCCTTCCAACATCCTCAGCCCCAATAAAATAGTTTCCCCTGTTTTTTCCAAACCTTCTAATTTTTCTTCCTCCGCAACAGGCGTGGAACCTTCCTCCAACGCCTTTAAGTAATTTTGAAAACGGTCCGTATTGGTCCGACGCACTCCGTTCAAATAAGACGTGGCCCCGCATCCGAAGCCTAGGTATTCCTCGTTTCTCCAATAAATCTGGTTATGCACAGATTCATAGCCTGGTTTGGCAAAATTGGAAACCTCATAGTGGCGGTAACCCACCCTCCCCAGCATTTGTATCGCCACCTCATACATCTGGCGGGATAGGTCTTCATCCACCTGGAATCCTCTTTTATTGAAAACTGTTTTCTCCTCCACGTGCAGCCCATAGAGAGAAACATGTTCCGGTTCCAGGACACAGACTTGGTTGAGGCTGTCTTGAAAATCCTGAATACTCTGTTCGGGAACACCGAACATGAGGTCCACATTCAAATTTTTAAAACCTATCTTCCTCAATTCTCCGAACACCCGCACGAAATCTGCGGAAGTATGTTGGCGGCCCAAAGATTTGAGCAAAGAGTCCTGGGTGGTTTGGAGCCCTAAACTAATACGGCTCATTCCATGAGCGCGTAAAATTTTCATTTTGTCCGAGGTCAGGCTCTCCGGGTTGGCCTCTACGGTGGACTCCTTTAAATCTCGGAGAGAGCCAAAATGATTTCCCAGAGAGGTCAAAAGAAAATCTAGTTCTTCAGCGCTCAGCTCGGTGGGAGTTCCCCCTCCCATATAGAGAGTATCGATCCGAAAACCCCGATAAGGTCTCATCTCTGTCTGGAGAGCTTGAAGGTAACGAACGGAGGATTTTCCTTGGCCAGAGAAAGCGACAAAGTCGCAGTAGTAACACTTGACCGAGCAGAACGGGATGTGGAGGTAGAGGCCTCTCATGCTAATTCAGAAGGCTCAGCCAGATTCCGAGCGGCTCCGACCGCAGGGTCGGGTCAGCCCTGCGGCTGCCCTCCGGCCCTCGTCTCGGTGAATGTTGTAAGCGAGACTCCGGACGGCCCTGCTTGC
>JACQJM010000078.1 GCA_016205045.1 Elusimicrobiota bacterium
GGAACGCCGCAGTAACCTAGAGAAAACTTTGTTCATCGTTTCTGCAAAATCTGGAACAACCCTCGAGACCCTTTCTTTTTTCGAGTATTTTTATGAAAAACTAAAGAAGATAAAGGGGAATAAAGCGGGAGAACATTTTGTCGCTATCACAGATCCGGGAACGCCTTTGGAGACGCTTGCTCGAGAACGGAGTTTCAGGAAGACGTTCCTTAATCCAGAAGATATTGGTGGGCGTTATTCAGCTCTTTCCTATTTTGGTTTAGTGCCTGCCGCCTTGATGGGTATCCAGGTGGAACGATTACTGGACCAGGCTGACCGAATGGCTGAGGCTTGTCGGCATCCTTCCCCTGAGCAGAATCCAGGGTTATGGTTGGGGGCTCATCTTACAGCTTGGGCTCAAGCCGGCAGGGATAAGGTGACCTTCATTTTGTCTCCTACCTTGACGGCTTTTGGGTATTGGGTAGAACAGTTATTGGCGGAATCCACGGGGAAGGAAGATCGAGGTCTCGTTCCCATAGAAAGTGAAAGATTAGGAACTCCAGACGAATACGGAGAGGATCGTTTGTTCGTTTATATCCGCTTTCATCCGACTCCAGATCAAAGACAAGAGAAATCCATTAGGCTTTTGGAAGAGCAAGGACATCCGGTGATTCGATTAAATCTCGAATCCTTATCCGATCTCTCGGCTGAATTTTTCCGGTGGGAAGTGGCGACCGTCGTGGCAGGCGCTTTGCTCCAGATGGATGCCTTTGATGAGCCCAATGTTCAAGAGAGCAAAGATCTCACCAAAACTCTTTTAGATAGATTTATCCAGTCTGGCAAGTTGCCGGAACCTCCCTCTATTCCGGAAGAAAACATGGAAGAAAGTCTGCTAAATCATTTAAGGCATTTGAAACAAGGAAGTTATCTATCCCTCTTAGCCTATCTGCCCCGGATTTCCTCTGTGCATCGATCCCTGCAAGAGATTCGGTTCCAACTTCAAAGAATGAAGTGTGCGACCACCCTGGGATATGGTCCGCGCTATCTTCATTCCACGGGACAACTGCACAAGGGTGGAAAAAATGAAGGAATTTTTATACTGTTAGTAGGCCGGGATCAGGAGGATATCCCCATACCGGGACAACCCTATAGTTTCGGAACCTTAAAGAAAGCCCAGGCATGGGGAGATTTTCAGGCTCTTAAAAACAAGGGACGAAAAGTGATTTCGTTGGATTTAGATTACAAAGCAGAAGCAATCCTCAACCGCATGGTGAGGTTTCTTCAGCAAGCGTCATTCGAGGAGGCAAAAGAATGTTAACCACAAATAAGACTCAGGGGAAACAGTTAAGTTGGGTCAATATTTCTTTTTTGATGTTGACCCCCATTATTGCCTTGTTGGGAACGGGGCTTTATATCCATCAAAATGGAATTCAAATATTTGATTTTTTGAATTTCCTGCTTTTTTTTATTTTGACGGGGGTTGCCATTACGGGAGGTTATCATCGGTATTTTGCCCATCGTGCTTATGGTTGTAAGCCTATCCTGGAACTATTTTATTTAGTATTCGGAGCGGGGGCTTTTCAGAATTCGGCTCTTCGTTGGGCCTCTGATCACAGGGATCATCATCGGTATGTGGATACCGAACAAGACCCTTACAGCATTATGATGGGTGCTTTTTATGCCCATATGGGTTGGATATTTTATAAAGAACCCTCCAATAGGAATTTTGATAATGTTCCGGACCTTCTCAAAGATCGTTTGGTGCTTTGGCAGGACCGACACTATCTTTTGCTTTCCATGCTGATAGGTTTTGTGTTGCCCCTGGCAGTAGGTTTTGCTGTGGGGCGTCCATGGGGTGGACTTTTGTGGGGAGGTTTTTTAAGGATTGTGATCACGCACCACATGACCTTTTCTATTAATTCTCTGGCTCATATGGTGGGTTCCCAATCCTATTCCTTAGAAGACTCTTCCCGGGATAGTTGGTGGTTGGCGTTTTTGTCCAACGGAGAGGGGTATCACAATTTTCACCATCGGTTTCAGGGAGATTATCGCAACGGGGTACGGTGGTATCACTGGGACCCTACCAAGTGGTTTGTGAAGATATTGAGCTGGATGAGGATCACCTCTCACCTCAACCGAACACCGGACGACACGATCTTCAGAGCGCGTCTGGATACGGATATGAGCCGCGTCCAGAAGAAGCTCGATGGGGCTTCGGAAGGGATGCGACGTCATGTGTTGGCCCAACTTCAATCAGGTAGAGAGGCATTGGAGAGGGCTAGGCGGCGTTGGGCTGAGGTTCGTGCGGGATACCTTCAGGTAAGAGCAAACGCCATAGCTCATTCAAGCCAAGTCTTGCAGGATTGGAAAGAAAATATTAGAAACTGCGAAAAAGAGCTTCGCCAGGCGAGTCACCGTTGGCGTAATCTGTGTCGTGTTTAGTAGCATTACAGGGATGGGCGCGTATTAAAGAAATGGAAGTTTATTTAAGCCGAGAAGGTTACGAAAAGCTCGAGAACGAGCTGCAAAAACTTAAAAAAATGAAAGTGGAACTCTCCAAGGAAATCGGAGAGGCCATGGAACAGGGCGATTTACGTGAAAATGCGGGGTACACTGCGGCCAAGGAAAGACAAGCGGAAGTTTTAAGGCGGATTGTTGAGATTGAACAAAAACTTAAAGGGGCCAAGTTGATTGACGAACTGAATCTTCCTAAGGATAAAGTTCGTATAGGAACCAAGGTAACTTTGAAGGAAAAAGAGTCTGGCGAGGAATTTGTTTATACCTTGGTGGGAGAAGATGAATCTGATCCCTTGGAGGGTAAGATTTCAGTTCATTCTCCATTAGCGCAAGGCATTTTGGGGCTCAAGATGGGTAAAGAAGCAAACGTTTCTTTGCCCACCGGCATCAAGGTTTTCAAGATCTTGAAAGTTGAATAAGTGGGTATCTGAATAAAGGTAGACAGGTTGCCAACTTATTTTGTACTTTTGATCCGTTCCCTGCCTGTGGTTTGACCTTGCTCACCATCTTGCTTGTATACTGAGCATAGTCGAAGGACCGGCAGGCAGGCATTACGCTCGAGATCAATCCCAAAGTTTGGCAAATCATATAAACCCATTTTGAAAGGGGTAAATCATTCAAAAGAAATAGGGAGGATGCTGTGGCAGAGAACTTAGTGGTGGTCAGTAAAGTAAAAAAGATGGTTAAGGAGGCAGGATACCGCACAGGGGGAGATTATATTGATGGACTCTCCAAGAAAATCGAGGAGCTGGTTAGAGCCTCTATTGAAAAAGTGCGTTCAGATGGTGGGAAAAAAACCTTAGGCCAGGAAGATCTGTAAAGATTAGGGTTAGCTTGCCTGTGGACTTATCCGCAGGAGTGGCCAATCGTGCTCTAAGCACCAAGGTGGCGTTGCTTTAGCCCTAATCCCTATCTATGATCACGTTTCGTGATTTCATGGAGTTGGCGCTCTATGATCCTAAAAAGGGATTTTATAGCCGGCGAAGGCTTTTAGAAGACTTCTATACTGCCCCTGAGCTTCATGTTTCTTTTGCTGCCATTTTAGCTAAAGAATTCATACGCCAACTCTCGTCCTTAAAACAAAAAAAAATCGCTCCTCCCTATTTTCTGGTAGAGATGGGGTCAGGTAGTGGACGTTTAGCCCGGGACATCCTAACCGCTCTCAAGTCCAATCACCCTGAGACCCTTGCTCAAATTCAGTATGTGTTGGTTGAGAGGACCGAAAACCTTCTCTTGGAAAGTTTGGTCAGCCTTTCTTCATTCGGCATCAAGATATTAGGGTACACCGATTTAAAAGACCTGCCTCCTTGCCACGGTATATTTTTTTCTAATGAATTGTTAGATTCTTTCCCTGTTCATCTTCTTCAAAAGAAAAATGGACGTGTGATGGAAGTGTACGTTCGCAGCAAGGACAATGTTGAGCACAAAGAGTTCTCCTCAGAAATCCAGTTTGGTGAATTGTCCTCTGAGGAGTTGAAGCCTTTTGCGGACCGACTTGTTTCTTCTTTGGAGGAAGGCGAACGTTCTGCTGTCAATTTGGAAGCACTACGTTGGATACGTTTGGTGGGGGAAAAGATAAAAGCAGGAAGTGTTATTACCGTGGATTATGGGAGAAGATTATCTGTGGGAATTCCTCTTCCTATTAAAACTTTTCACCAACATCAACTGGGTGATGATCCTTTTAAAGATCCTGGACAGAAAGATATCACCACTCAGGTAGATTTTGAACCTCTTATTTTAGAAGGGGAACGCAGAGGATTAAAATTAGAGGCGTATGAAAATTTAGGCAAATTTCTTTTGGATCGGGGGATTTTAGAACTTTTGCCCGCAGGTTCCAGTCTTTCAGAATTCAAAGAGAGAAATCAAGTAAAAACTCTTTTCCATCCTGAGGGGATGGGGGAAATATATAAGGTTCTTATCCAGGTTAAATCGTGAGCACGTTAGCAAGTGAGCCAGTGAGCGTACGGAGTCATGATTCGCATGCTCACGTGTTTACGTGTTTACTTGCTCACGCTGTAACATGCTAGCCGCTTACGCTACACTTCTTGTTTTTGTCCTGGTGGCCTTGTTGTTTGCTGTGGTTTCTTTGGGGGCTTCCTTTTTATTGAGGCCTCGCGTGCCTGATTCGATTAAAAAATCTGTCTACGAGTGCGGGATGGAGGCTGTGGGAACGACCGAAATAAAAACCAATATACGCTTTTATCTTTTCGCTCTTCTGTTTGTTCTTTTTGATGTGGAGGTGCTTTTTGTTTATCCCTGGGCTGTGAGCGCCAAAGTTTTGGGAGGAATAGCGCTTTTGGATATGTTGATCTTTATGGGTATTCTTTTTTTAGGCTTGATTTTCGCATGGAAGAAAGGGGCGCTGGCATGGGAATAATATTGGAGAAACTCCCCGGGTTAACTCAATCCCTTCCTGGGGGAGAATTCATGCTGACCACCGCGGATGCTTTAATCAATTGGTCGCGCAAATCTTCTTTGTGGCCTTTGACTTTTGGTTTGGCATGTTGCGCCATTGAGATGATGGGAGCCTACGCTTCAAGGTTTGATTTCGATCGCATGGGAGTTATTCCTCGCCCCAGCCCTCGTCAGGCCGATGTGATGATTGTGGCTGGAACGGTGGTTAAAAAAATGGCAGATCCTATCATTCGCATCTATCACCAAATGCCGGAGCCCCGATTTGTCATTTCGATGGGTAGTTGTGCCAATTGCGGGGGTCCGTATTACGATTCGTATTCTGTGGTGAAGGGAGTGGATAAAATCATTCCGGTTGATGTGTATGTGGCAGGATGCCCACCTCGTCCTGAAGCCCTTCAGTTTGCGGTCACCAAACTTCAGGAAAAAATCATGAAGATGAAATCCATGAAGTTGGCTGCGGCGACTCCGCAACAAGAAAAGGGATCTCGGAACATAGAACATAGTAGAACTTAGAACTTAGAACTGTCTTTATATGACCCCCGAAGAAGTTTTAAAACAGGTTCAGCGCGAGTTTCCCCAAATCCAAAGGATTGGAGGGGAAACTCCCCACCCGGAAGAGGTCAGGGGTTATTTGACCTTGCGTGTTTCCTCTCAGGATATGTTTGGATTATGTAAATTGCTGAAGGAGAAGCTGGGATTTATCTATCTGGACATGATCACCGCGGTGGATTGGAAAGGTCCTGTGGATCCGCGAGGGTATATCACAGATCCCAATCCCAATCCCTTCCTCCCCGAAGGGGCTACCCCTCAGATGGCTCCTTCTAATCCCACCCCGGGGGTTAATTATCGAGAGACGATCCAGATGGTTTATCTCATGACTTCTTTGGAGAAAAGGGCCAAGATTTTTTTGAAAGTGGATCTCTCGCGGACTAGCCCCAAGGTGTCCAGTTTAATTTCTCTTTTTCATGCAGCGGACTGGCAGGAAAGAGAGGTCTATGACCTTTTGGGGATTCAGTTTGAAGGACATCCTTGGTTAAAGAAGATTTTGACCCCCGATTTTATCGCTGGCAATCCTTTGAGAAAGGACTATGTTCATCAAAAAGATCGTTTCGATTGACCTGCTGATCCCTCACTTACCTCTCGTAGGCAACGCAACAATAGGGATAGGGTTACGTTGAGTCTGGAAGCTCAGTACGAGACTTTAGTCAAGGCGGCCCAAAAATCGGGTCGTTCGGTTTCTATTGATGTGGGGGTGCAGGCGGGAGACCTGATTTTAGATCACGCGCTCAGGGATAGAGCTTCAGACATTCATTTCGAAACCCAGGGGAACATGCTGCGGGTGAGATTTCGAATTGATGGAATGCTGCAGGATGTTTTGGTGACTCCTAAAAATCCTGATATTCCCATCACCCAGCGGCTGAGGGTCTTGGCGGGCTTTGATCCAGAACCTCCTGCCAGTTATCGCACTGAAGAAGGCAGATTCCAAAAACTTATCGGGGGCCGTCCTATTCAGGTTCGAGTTTCTTCTTTCCCTACCATCAATGGGGAGAAATTGGTGCTGAGAGTTTTGGATCGCCAGCAGATGGACTTGGATATCGACCAGACTGGTATGGCTCAGGATATGCTGGATACTATTCGTAAATTAATCCGTAATCCTTATGGCATCTTTTTTATGACGGGAGCGACGGGCAGCGGAAAAACCACAACTCTTTACGCCATGCTTAAGAACATCAATTCTCCCTTGATCAACATCCTCACCTTGGAAGATCCTGTGGAGTATCGTTTGGAAGGGATCAATCAAGCTCAGGTAAGCCCCAAAACAGGATTTACCTTCACCGAGGGGTTGAGAACTTCCTTGCGGCAAGATCCTAACGTGATTATGGTGGGGGAGATTCGAGATTACGAAACCGCCGAGATCTCCATGCGGGCCGCTTTGACCGGGCATTTGGTTTTGGCGACGCTGCACACCATCAGTGCCTGCGGCGTGGTGGAGCGTCTCTTCGAGATGGGAGTTCCTAATTTTCTGATTTCCTCCTCTGTTTTGGGAGCTATGGCTCAGCGATTGGTTCGAAAGGTTTGCGCCGAATGTTCCGAAAATGTCGCTCCTCCCAATGAGGCTGTCGTGCGTGAATTTGTCAAAACACTCGATCCTAGTGAAGGAAGTAAGATCCAGGAGATCATTTTCAAGCCCGGGGCCCAGTACAAAATAGAAAAAGGATGCGGGGCTTGTCGCAATACGGGATTTTACGGTCGTCTCGGCATTTTTGAGCTTATCCTCTTCAACGAAGGCATCCGAGGATTAGTGCTGACCAAAAGTCCCACGGATGTGCTTAAGCGTACGGCCATTCAGTCTGGGATGAGAACTTTACTCATGGATGGAATGCTGAAAGCCTGGGAGGGATACACCACGTTAGGGGAAGTCATTCGAGTTTGTTCCTCAGTTGTGTAGTAAAAGCGAGAGTTGAAATGATCAATGAACAAGATTTGAAAACTGACGAGCTTTTCGTAAACTTAGGTCCTCAACACCCTTCAACTCATGGGGTGTTGAGGATTGGGCTTACCCTGCACGGAGAGGTGATCACCAAGGCCGAGCCGGATGTGGGGTATCTGCATCGAGGCACGGAGAAACTTTCAGAAGTTCGAGGATACCATCACCTTGTCGTTATTAGCGATCGCTGGGATTATGTTTCTGCCATGCCTAATAACCTGGTGGTATGTTTAGCCTCCGAGAAACTCATGGGAGTTCAGGTGCCTGAAAGGGCTAATTTTCTGCGAGTGGTTATGTGCGAGCTCAACCGGATCGCCAGTCATCTTCTTTTCTTCGGAACCTATGGGATAGATATTGGGGCGGTTACTCCATTTCTCTATGCTTTTCGAGAACGAGAGATGATTCTGGATCTGTTCGAGATGGTGTGTGGGGCTCGCATGACTTACAATTATATCCGCCTAGGGGGGGTGATGGTGGACCTTCCCGAGGGGTGGGAGAAGAAGTGCCGTGAGTTTTTAGATTATTTCAAGGAGCGGTTGAAAGAGTATGACAATCTTCTTACTTTTAATCCCATTTTTTTAGATCGCACTAAGGAAGTAGGAATTATCCCCCGGGATCAAGCCATTTCTTGGGGTCTTTCAGGTCCTAATTTACGAGGAAGCGGCGTCCTTTATGATGCAAGAAAATTTGAACCCTATTGCCTCTATGACAAGCTCCAATTTGACGTTCCCTTGGGAGAGAAGGGATCTTGTTGGGATCGTTACTATTGCCGTGTTCGGGAAATGGTGGAGTCAGTCAAGATCGTGGAGCAATGCTTGGATCGATTGCCCACGGGGGATGTGACAGCCAAAGGAGTCGCCAAGGTGCCTAAACCCTTGCCCGGGGAAGCGTATGCCCATGTGGAAGGAGCTCGAGGGGATTTGGGCATTTATATGGTTTCCGATGGGGGAGCCTCTCCTTATCGCATGCATGTTCGGGCGCCTTCTTTCATCAACTTAGCGATTCTGCAAGATATTTTGGTGGGTTCCAAAATCGCAGACATCATTGCGGTGCTGGGTTCTATTGACATTGTCTTAGGAGAAGTAGACCGATGATAAAAGCAGGGTTTAGGGGGTGGGGGTTGGGGGTTAGTATATGACAGAATCCACAACGCCAACTCCATCACCGACGACGCCTGCTCCGGTTCCCAAGCCGGTGGCGAAGCCATCTTTACCAGAACCTAAATTCAACACTAAAGCAGGTCGGCTTCTTACCGATACCCGTTATTGGCCCACGGAGCGTTGGAAGAATCCCTGGCGGATTCCTTCCTATCAAAGAGCGGCTATTTTGTTGGGAGTGATTGTGTTGGGGGGGTTGTTATTAGGAGCTGTGGTGGGAGAGCTTTCTTCCTGGGGAAATCAAATTTTTAACGCCCTATCTCGTTTTGTGGCCCAAAAGGGAGGAACTTCTGAAGTGAGTTTGTTCGTGTGGGATTTGATCAAGGTGTTGATAGTGTTGCATATTGTTTTGATCAACGGTTTATTTATGATCTGGTGGGAAAGAAAAATTTCTGCCCACATTCAAACGCGATTAGGACCGATCTATGTAGGAGGATGGCATGGTTGGGCCCAAACGATTGCGGATGGTATAAAGCTCTTGCTCAAGGAGGATGTGGTTCCTGGGATGGCGGATTCCTTGATCCACCGTCTTGCTCCCGTGGTGGTGATAGTCCCGGCCATTTTGGCTTTCGCACCTGTTTCATTTGGGAAAGAGCTGGCGGCGGCCAATTTGGATATGGGAATCCTTTATATCTTTGCGGTGGCCAGCATCTCGGTGATTGGGATTGTGATGGCGGGATGGGCTAGCGGAAATAAATATTCTCTTCTAGGAGGATTGCGTTCGGCGGCCCAGCTGGTATCCTATGAGCTCCCTCGAAGTTTTTCCGTGGTCCCTGTATTGATGCTGGCGGGTTCTTTGAGCTTGCCGGTGATTGCTCAGGCTCAAACCGGATACTGGTTTCATGTGATTCCCAAGTGGTATATTTTCTATCCCTTTGTGGGGCAGATCGGATTTATTATTTTCCTTATTGCTAGTGTGGCGGAAACAAACAGGATCCCTTTCGATATTCCTGAAGCGGAATCGGAACTTGTGGCGGGGTTTCATAC
>JACQJM010000079.1 GCA_016205045.1 Elusimicrobiota bacterium
AATTAAAATGAAAAAATCTTTATCCTATCTTTTCCAGGTTTTGTTGTTTTATGCCATTTTGGCGGGAGTACGTTTTCTTTTCGTTTTTTGGCTTTTGAGAGACATGAACGTGTATCTGCATGCTGAAAACGAGTCTTATGCTCATTATCAGCGTATCCCCATTATCTTAAAAACACAGGACCGTAAATTACTGGAAGAGTGGAAACAACGTGCTCCCAAAATCAGCGTATTCAAGGATGCTCATCGTGTTACTACCATTGGTCGTTTGACTTGGCTTCCACTTTCTTGGGATGAACCTCGTTCGGCTTGGGTAGGGTATTGGCCCTGTCCTTGGAATGCGGCGGAAGGAGTCTATACGCCTTCTCTTCAAGGAGAAGAATCCTTGAAAGAACGCCTTCAGGTCAAGCCCTTTAAAATTGTGAGACGCCAGCCCGCTCCTTTGTCCCCCCACTTCGTCGCCCTTACGTTTGAGAGCAATCAGTATTTTGGGACTTTGAAAATAAGAACCCCCGATGGGCAGCTGAAAGATTGGAGAGGTCTTTTGGACTGGGCAGAATATTTGGGAGCGGATGCTCTTTGGGTCTTGGGTGGAGAAAGCCCGGGAGATAAAGGAGAAATTTGGCTTCGCTACAACATTCCCTTGCTCCCGGAGATGGCCAAGGAATGCCACCAGAGAGGCCTTAAGTTTGGGGTATGGGCGATGTGTTATCTCACCATGCCCGGGTCTGCCCGTCTTCCACGCTATGAATACGCGGTGGACATTGATAGTGACTCACTCAAGCTCACTCGCGCTATTTCTCTGCGAGATCCTCGCCGCCCGGATGATATTGCGGAATTTCTTAAGAAAGTCTCGAACATTCCTGAGGTGGATCATCTAGGCTTGGACTATATTCGTAACGCTCAGGGAGGATACGAGTTAGCAGAAGATTTTTTAAAAGATATGCCTTGGATTCGTCCGCCCGCTGGCTGGGAAAGTTTGTCCAAAACTGGAAAAATCAAAGCGTTTGCTAAAAGAAAGATTTCTTATGCGGACAAAGCCCTTGTGGATGCGTGGCAATGGTGGCGAGCTCATCGGGTAGGAGAGATTGTTTCCCATATAAAAAAGAGCATTGGGGACAAAAAGCTTTTGTGGGCATTTACATTGGGTTGGGAAAAAGGATGGCAGCATGGGCAGGATCCGATCATGATGAATGACGCTGGAGTGGATGTCGATGCCGTGATGATGTATGAAGCGACCGGAGATCAATTTAACGATATGGTATTGGCTTGGAGCCGCTATCTGCGCTCCAACCAGGCGAAAATGATCGTGGGGGATGTTATAGACTGGCCTCTGCATCAGGAACAGGACTTGGAGGAATATATTCGTCGAATGCGGTTGGGAATCAAGGGAATATATGGGGATGGTCCCGCCAAGGGCATATTTATTCATGACTTGAGCCGGGCCTTGTGGGGTCGCAAGGGACCTTACACTACTCTGGAGTGGATGGAGGCCGCCAAAAGGGTGGTGAAAGAGTTTAAAAATCCTGAATCGGTAGAGTCTTCCGGGAAATCAACGGAGTCTTCCCCGGATGACTTTACTGCTCATTAGAGCCTTTATTTATGTCAGAAGATTGGAAAGTTAAAATGGAGTTGATGATCCGTCAACAGATGGAGTCGCGAAATATCCAGGATGCCAATGTTTTGGAGGCAATGAGGAAAATTCATCGGCACTTATTCGTGAGTGAATCTCAACAATCCTTGGCTTATGAAGACAAACCGCTTCCTATTGGGTTCAGCCAAACCATTTCCCAGCCTTACATGGTTGCTTACATGACCGAGCGCTTGGAATTAACAGGCAAAGAAAAAGTATTAGAGGTCGGGACAGGCTCAGGATACCAAACGGCAATCTTGGCCCATTTGGCCGCCTCTGTATTTACGATTGAAACGGAAGCGGAGCTTTTTCAACAAGCTCGAAAAAGGCTTGTGGGTTTGGGATTAACCAATATCCATTTTAAATTGGGAAACGGTTTAAAGGGATGGTTGGAGGGATCTCCTTTCGATCGCATTTTATTTACGACGGCAGTTCTTGCGATGCCTCGGGATTGTCTGGAGCAAATAAAAATTGGAGGATGGATTATAGCTCCTATTGGGAAATCTCAAGGGCAAATCTTGAAATGCATCGCGCGTGAGGCGGATGGGTTTCGCACCAAGGAACTCATGCCCGTGCGGTTTGTATCCGCTCACGTAAAAAGCTCAAGCGAATAAAATGCGAACGAATTACGAACGTTACCCTCGAATCCATAGGATTTTATTCGCATTTATTCGAATTAGCATTCGCATGTTATTCGTTTTGGGGCCCCAGGCTACCTGGGGACAAGTGGATGTCGGTGCTGCGATCGGGCCGGATATTTTTACGAGAAAATCTGAGCAGGAAAAAGAGGTGAAACCCACCATTCTTCCCTTTGCTCAATCCCTTGCCGTGATCTACGATACCTCCACTTGGAATACGCTTCAAATTTCCACCTCCACTCCCGCGATGGATCTCACTCGCCTTCTTTATAAGGGCTATTATAAATTAGAGC